>SLKH01000225.1 GCA_007134665.1 Balneolaceae bacterium | reverse complement strand
GACAATGAACTGAACGACAAGAATCTCATCAATGACGATTCGATCTGGGACAGCAGTATTGGCGACGACATGGACCCGATCATCGACCGGCCAACCAGCGGCGGCACATACCACGATTAATACCGATCCACAATTAACAGCTATAGTTTGGTATTTTGCTTATTTTTTGTCAAATATAGTTTAAGATTTATACCTGGCATTAGTCTGAGTATGATTACGGAATGACTTCTCATTATTTCCCAATAAGATGAATATTATTTATTCAGTCATATTCTTATGGTTTGCCAGTGGTATGACATCGGACCCCCTGGAACGTCAAATCCATACCTATTTTGACAATATTGAACAGCAGGAGTCGGTATCAGAATCACTCTGGTCTTTGGTTGACATTTTCCTTGATAATGATAGAAATGCGATCGGGGTTAAAGAGATTGGCACCGAGTTGAATGTGGATTGGATTGAATTGCTTGACCGGGACCAGGGTGCCCGGGCTTTAATCAACAAGCTGTCACATCATTTTGATAATGAACACCTGCACCTTTTTTTATTATTGCTGACTGCTTCAGAAGATGAAAGGCTTGAATATTTCTCGCAATTTTATCAGCAGAGTTCTAAAAATAACCTAAAAAACATAGCTGAATCTATCGCAAACAGCTCAACGATCCATTCAGAGGATCTGATTTGGGATAGATGGGATTTTTCTATTTTTTTAATGCTTTTTTATTCGAGAAATATTGAAGGTATTGATTCGGACTTTTATGATCGGGCATATCTCCACCTCACAGCTTTAACTGAGTACCAAACTTCGTATAATCCTTTAGTTAATGATCTGTTATACGCATCTATTTTTGAGAGTCTTTACAGCAGTGATCGATTTTATACGATCCTGAGTCTTTACGACGAGTTTATTTCTCTCGATAATTTCCCGAATACAATGACCAAGCGGAATCTTTACTGGAGTCTTGATTTTGCATTGTATCGCACAGGTTATATTGAATTAAGTCTCGAGGTTCAAAGAAAACAAACGATTCCCCTGACTGTGCATTCAGGTGATAAACTGACACTAAATACGATTCTGGCTGCTCACGGGGGGTACCTGTATACGATTGGCAGATATTCAGAAGCAAGGGAAATTTTCACTTCCGCTTTATCAGATACACTAAATCTGAATGCTACAGTTAAAACACGCCTGCTAAATAATCTAAGCCTTGTGTATTACAAACTTGGTGAAAGTAATCAATATATCGAAAATCAGATGAGTGCTCTTGAATTTGCGGTTGAAAGAAATGATTACAGTGACCAGCTTAATATTTACAGAAATCTTCATATTTATTATCGGAGTAACCGAAACTGGGATCTTGCACTTCAATACATCGAAGAGGCCATGCAGTTGTCAGAATCTACCGGTAATCTCAATGAGCTGGCCTCCATTATTATTTCAAAATCGGTGTACTACAATCAATATTTAAATGATCTGAATACAGCTTTCCAATTACTTGAAGATGCTTCAGAACTGCTTGAAACCATTACCGATTATAGGTTGAAAGTGCGGGCACTTTATGAGTTAGGCGGACTACATGAAAAAATGGGTGATTATTCAGAGAGCAGGGATATATATCTGGAAGTACTTGCCATAGTTTCGGAAAATAATAATGATCCAATGTATCTTGAAGCACTAACCGGTTTGGCGAACATCGAACTGCTGCAAGGCAATCTTGAGAGAGCCAGGCAGTACATCCGGGAATTTAATATTCATGATGTGACAGTTGCTGAATTCTATGTGCTTGTTAACGCAAGAAGAATTGAGGCTGACATCGCGTTTCAGGAAGGCCGATTGAGAAATGCTGAACAAATCATTAACCTGGTTTATGACCAGGTCATCGACAGATCCCGCAATACCACAGATATTGAAGCCGGTTACTGGCATATTGAAGATTCCTATCTCTATCTGTTTCAGCTTTACGCTGATCTGCTACTTGTACAACATCGATATGACGACCTTACAAATATCCTGGACCAGTTAAAGACCATAAACGATGCTTCACTCCTTGAAAATCCGCTTTTACAGGCTGATTTACTAACAGAGGAACAATTAACTGAAAACAGAAGGATAGGACAACAGATCGATCAGTTGCGTAAAAGGCTGCTTGTGTCCGGAGACAGTGAACGGCTTGAAATTCAAAATGAAATCTCAACACTCACTGCACGCAGAAATCAGATTGCCCGCCAAACCACAACTGACGATTTATTTCAGGGCTTCAAAACCTGGAATATTCAATCCCGGTTAAATGGTGGAGAATTGATATTACATTCCACGAGGATACTGGATCATCTCTATTTAATCATGATTGATAATCAAAATATCAGGCTAAACAAACTGCCATTTGGCCCTCAGGAGGCACAGCTGTTTGAAAATGCAATAAGCGGTTTAACCACAGGTAATACCAACCTGAACTATTTGTATGATATTTATAAGTATCTTGGGCTGAATGAACTCCCGTCCCATACTAACAAGCTTGTTATCGCACCTGACAGTTATTTATACCAGCTTCCATTGGATGTATTACCAGTTGAAGAACCTGATTCAGATTTCAGCTATGGTTCTGCAAGGTATTTGATTGAGCAGATGGAGGTCAGATACATCAATAATTTGCAAGAGTTCATGCGGAATGAAAGAAAGGGTTTTTATGAACTTGATTTTACTGGAATAGGTATATCTGATTTTAGCCATACCGGAGATGGGCAGTTAATCTCTTTGCCAAAAGCACCCCATGAAATTGAACAAATTGTTCAGCGGCTTGACCGTGTGAAGAACAAGAAATCACTACTCGAAAACAGTGCAACTCCTCAGGCCTTCAGTTCCAGTGCAACCGGCTCCAGGATTCTTCATCTTGCATCACATAGTAAAATTTCTGAGAATGACCCGCTTTTCTCCACAATTTATCTTTATCCTGATGAAAATAGTAATGTAGATCACAATGAAATATCTGGACAAATTTTTGCTTATCAACTATTTGAAATGAATCTTCGAAACGACCTGGTTATGTTGAATTCATGCGAATCCGGGTCAGGTGATTATTTTCAGGGTTCGGGTATAATGGGCATCAGCAGGGCATTACGTTATGCGGGAGCACGAAGCCTTATCTTAAATTCATGGTCTGTTAATGATCAGTTTGCTTCAGACTTTGCAATAGAATTCTATACACAGCTCAACAAAGGGAGATCAAAATCAGCATCGCTTAGAAGTGCAAAAATTCATTTTTTGAAAAATAATAATGCTAATCCGCATTACTGGGGGCCATACATGCTGAACGGCGACAGTAACCCGGTTATTGAACCACGGGGAAAAAATACAATGTTTGCTTTGTTGATGGTTTTATTTATCGCAGGATGTATTGCCACCCGAAAAAGACTAAGTGAAAATCAACAGTATTAAGATTGAATCAAAGTTCAGTCTACCTGCTTGCCAAAGCACGCAAATAACTCTGTGCTACCCGGCTATATGCTCCGTTTAATTCATATGCGTTTTGGAAAGCTTCTTTGGCTTCATCCAACCTGTTTAACTGAAAGTAGGTATTACCAAGGTACCAATAAGCCCGTTCTCTTACCAGCGGATCACTGTCATTAATCTCAATCACTTTCTCAAACCGGGCAGCAGCATCTTCATACATCGAGATGTTATAGAGAATCGAGCCTGCATTTATAAAAATCAGGGCTCTTGAACTGCTGTTGCTAATATCATCCAGCCTGTTTTCAAGAATACGTACTGCCTGTTGATGATGCCCATCATTTGCAAGTATAATAGCTTCACGAATTACTTCATCTCCACCGGAACCATCTGTAGTTCCATCAGCTGACCTGTAATAATCAAGTTCAATAGTTGTAATTGGTTGAATTACATCCGTTTCCGCGCTAAATGTAATCAATCCAAAACCACCGACGATTAATATGACGGCTGCAGCTGCTGCCAAAAACCAATTTGTTTTGTCATGGTTTGATGTGGAACTTTCCTCCACCAGATTATGAATTTTACTATCTTCTTCAACAATTCCCTTCAGGCTTGCCACTGTTTTTAAATAATCCAGTGCATGCTCATCCTGAATCAATTCGGCCCATAAATCATCTATCTGTTCTGCATCCAGCTTACCATGAACATATAGGTCAATTTTCCTCTCAAGTGCTGGTTTCATTTTTTTAAGTTTCATATGATTGCTATTTATTTAATCAAAAGTATAAAATATGATTGAGATTGTGTACTGAATCAAAATTGTTACAGATACCTTTCAACCTTTCAAACTGATAAATACCACTTTCTTTCAGAATACCTTTACAAACATGACAATAGTGTTACTTTTGATTACAAGACTGCCGGACATGGCATTTGTTACATTACCTAAAGATTAACTTTTTCTAATACTCTGGTGAGGCTTTTTATTGACTCAATTGACACCTTCTAAAGAACTAATTATCAATATTATAACAAGTTTTCCACAAGTTATTCACGCTTCAAGATTTGTTGTAAATTTTTGTAAAATAAGTTTCCTGGATTGAATCTGCTTTAATCAATTTTACAACCTGATGATATTAACCGGACCATAATTATTTAAGACTGACATTCATGTTCATAAAAATATTTTACGCAATTTTCTCAGTCTGTTTTATCGCCCCTATTTTAAACTACTCTGCTGAACCAGTTAAAACACTTCCTGAAAATCCGGAACTGGATTATAAAATTGGCCAGATGATTAAAGTCGGTTTTCGGGGTTTTTATATCCATGAAAGCACTCATATCATTCGTGATCTTGAAAAGTATCACCTCGGTGCTGTCGTTCTTTTCGACTATGATGTTCCTTCAAGGACCCCAGCCCGAAACATAGAATCTCCCAAACAACTCACTAAACTTGTATCCGATTTAAAAAAACATGCCACAGCTCCATTACTGGTAACTATTGACCAGGAAGGCGGACGGGTTGCCAGGCTGAAATCGGATCACGGTTTCCCACAATCTGTTTCAGCACAATATCTTGGGGATCATAACGATCCTGAAATAACCGACTCCTACGCTGAAAATACAGCCCTAATACTCAGGAATGCCGGTATCAATGTTAATCTTGCTCCCGTAGTCGATGTTAACCTTAACCCTGAGAATCCAATTATCGGCGGGATCGGACGTAGTTTTTCAAGTAATCCTCATACTGTAGCAAAACATGCAGAAATATTTATCCAGGCACATCACAGGCACAGTATTTTAACAACACTGAAACATTTCCCGGGGCATGGAAGCTCAAAAGAAGACTCACATCTTGGGCTTGTGGATGTAACCGATGTATGGTCGGAAGATGAGTTAGAACCATACAGAATATTGATTAATCACGGTATTGCTGATTTAGTGATGACAGCCCATGTTTTCAATGAAAACTGGGATCCGGATTTTCCTGCAACTCTGTCTGACCATGTTATTAATGGTATCCTTCGAAAGGATTTGGGGTTTGATGGTGTCGTAATTTCAGATGATATGCAGATGGATGCGGTCAGATCCTACTATGGCCTTGAAACAGCAATTGAGAAAACCATACTGGCTGGAGTCGATATATTGAGTTTTGCAAACAATTCCATCTACGATGAGAATATTGTACCAACTGTTCACGAAATCATTAAAAATCTTATTGATGATGGAAGAATTTCAGAGGAGCGTATAGATGAATCATATCGGCGGATTCGTAAACTGAAAATGAATATCGTTCCGGCCACGGAATAGCAACTTTGAATATGAAAATTTCTAACCGTCCAATTAAACGGGAGTTTCTATGAGCACTGATTATAGTTATACAATAACGGATCTTGAAAACCTATTTGAGAACGCTCAAGATAAGATCGATACCTATCGTTCTGTCTCTGATGAAACAGTGATGAAAAGAATTAAGGACGGCTCTTGGTCAATTCTTGAAATATGTGATCACCTTGTCGTATTTGGTAACCTGTACCTTAAAGAGATGGATAAGGCGATTACCAAATCAAACCCGGTTCCTCAGCAGGAAGGCCCATTCAGGCCAAGATGGCACTTCAGAAAAATGGCATCACTCTTTGAACCTCCTTACAAAATGAAGATGAAAACACTGCCAGCATTACAGCCATCTAATACAGAAAACCTGTCAGAAACTTTTGATGGCCTATCAGATATTCAGGCCAATATTCTTTATATCCTGGAACAGGCCGGTGCCAGCCGTTGGAATTTGAAAAAAATCAAAGGTAAAAATCCCGTTTACCGATTTTTATCGATGAATCTGATTGAATACATGGTCATGATAGACGTTCATCAAAGGCGTCATTTCTGGCAGATTGAACAGTTGTTATCTATTTTAAATGAAAACTGACTGCTTCAGATGTGTAATCAACACTCCCGGGCTTCTGGTGACGAGACGATTATTCCTTTGAGATCACATATTTGAGAATATCAACAACCTGCTGCGGAGTTTCTGTTACTGCAAAGGCTGCCGCATCCACTTCTTTTAAAGCATGAGTATGTTCCGGGGGATGCATAATAATGAGCTTTTTCCCAAGAGCTGATGCATATCCTGCATCAAAGGCTGCATTCCACTGCCGGTATTTCTCACCAAACCTGACAACAACAATATCTGCAAGTTCAATATGGGTGCGTGTGCGAATTGCATTAATTTTCGCACCTTTATGATCTTTCCAGAAATCTTTTTCTTCCTCTCCCAGTATTCTCACCCCGCAATCGTCACTCGCCGGATGGTCGGTAACCGGGGCATAAAAATTAACCGGTAACTTTTCCTGCTCAGACAATTGTTTTATCTCAGTTCTCCAGTCGGAGTGTATTTCGCCTGAAAGATATATATTCCATTCCATAGGTAACTTATTTCGTTAGTTAACATTCACTCTTATCAATTGGCTGACAGTCAATTTCGTTCACACTTCAACAATTTCCTCTGCTGCATCAAATTCAAGGAAAAATGTCGTTCCATGTTCTTCCCTGCTCTCGTACCAGATGCGTCCGCTCTGCTTGTCACTGAATTCTTTACAAATAGAGAGCCCGAGCCCTGTCCCTTTTTCATTTCCTGTGCCCTTCCGGCTTTCATCAAACGAGCCAAATAACTTATCCTGAATTTCATCAGGTATACCAATTCCTTTATCCCTGACCGCAATAATAACTTTACCATTTTCTGTCCTGGCATCCATAACTACATTATCACCGGGATAACTGAATTTTATCGCGTTTGATATCAAATTCTGAAGTGTGATTAAGAGCAGGCTCTGATCTGCCTGCACATGAATTGAATTATCAATCAAATTTTGGATGTCAATCTTCTTCTTCCTTGCATCACTTTTCATCATCAGAACCGCATCATCTGCAAGTTCACGTAAGTGGACCGGTTTCAATTCCGGTTTCAGGCCATTCATTTGACTTTGAGCCCAATTCAGGTAATTTTCAAGTGTTGAAATACTATACCTGAGCTTTTCATCCACTTTATTCAGTACCTGGTCCAAATCCAGCTCACTATTTTTATTTTCTCTTAGAATCAGGGTTAATGCATGCAATTGTGTGATCGGTGCCCGTAGGTCATGTCCCAATACAGAAAACAATTTATCCTTGGTTTGATTTAATCTCGATAATTCAGACTTCTTCATTTCCAGTCTTTTATATAATTCTTCAAGTTCGGTATGCTGAAGTCGCAATTTATTTGTTGTAAGCCTCTGATGGCGATACAACCTGAATAATAAAAGTGCTGCTCCAAATAATAACACGATCGAGACGATACCAATATATATTGCAGATCTCTGAGCTATCAGTTTTTCCTCAAGAAGTTCATTTTGCCGTCGTTCATTCTGTAATTCATATAATGTTTCAAACCTGGTAATTGCTTCTTCTCTTTCACGTAATTGCAGTGAGTCGGACATTGACTTATGCCGTTTCAGAATAGTAAATGCATCTTCATACAATTCAAGTTTTTCATTGGATTTCCACAATCTCTCAAGTACATCCAATTCCATTCTCATCGACCCTGACCGCCCTGCAATTTCAAGAGATCGATTAAACCTTTCAATTGCATCACTGTATTCACCAGTTAGAAAATGGACATCTCCAAGTCCGAGATTATTATAATATATACCTTGTTGAAGGTTAAGTTCTTCACTTTGCCTTAACGATTCCTGGTATGATTCCCATGCAAGTTCATACCTTTCCCTGTCCAAATGGATATTTCCAATATTATATAGAATCTGAATTGGACCGGTTATTGAACCTATTCGATTTGAATATTCAAGAGAAAGCTGATAGTATTCCAGTGCCTGCTCGTAATTTTCTTTCTCCCTGTTAAGAACTCCAAGATTCAGGTACGCCCGTTTCATGTCTTCATATGAATTGACCAGTATTGCCAGGTCCAGAGATTCATACAAATATTTTTCTGCAAGTTCGGGTTCCCCTTCTTTATTATACAGGTCACCTATATTATTATATACAACGATTTGAAGTGTTGTATCAGCTCTCTCCAAACCAATTTCAAGACTATTAAAATATCGCTCCACTGCTTTATCAAGCTCGCCCAACATTTCATAGACTACGGCCAGGTTCTGTTCAATTCCTGCTTCAAGTACCGGATCATTTTCTAACCGGACACGTTCAAGCACTTCAAGGTACAATGTGAGAGATTTGTTCAATTCATTATTAAAGCGATATGCAGTAGCAAGTAAATTACCTATTCTGAGACCATCATCACTTTTTTGATAATCATTGTACGCCGAACTGAGAATTTCGATAGATCTTGCATAGTGGCCTTGCGTCAGAAGAATATCACCCTGATAAAGTGCTGATTTGACAAGCCAGTCAGTCTGTCCGGTATTTTCACCAATTAACTCTGCCTCTTCGGCAAGTTGAAGTGCTTCAGCATAATTATTTTGAGAAATCAGGTTATCGATTCTTTCAAAAAATTCGCCGATTCTGAAATCATCAGAAATGTCATCTTCAATTACCACAGCTCCATCTAAATCTGTAGCAATATCTTTAAACCCTGTACTATTTGCCATTACCAAAAAAGTAAAGGGGAAAATAATAGAGATAATTCTCAGTCGCTCAGTGATATTCATTTTAATTTTTGTTACCTATTCGACAACCTATACTGACCCAAACAGATAAGCACTTCCCATCCACATGAAATCCAATATATGTGTCTTAAACGCCAGTAGATTTATAACCTTAAGAATAAAAAATTCTCACATGAAAAGAGTCTATCACATTCTTAATGTTTCAAATAATTTAGATATTTCTTTCTTTCATTTATTTCAAAATATAATTTTTGAAACTATTTGCATCTCAGTTTCGTCTGTTTATAATAGAGATGCAGGTAAATGGCAATTGCACATTATAACATAAATGAGATAACCTGGAATGCAGGAGATTTTAGAGTTAATTCTTGAACTATTAAGGAGAATTATTGAGGCACTGCTTGATCTCTTCACCTGATACCTGATTCTCAAAGCACCTAACCAACTGAAGAAAGCTCAAAAAAATAACTGATATAAATACCGAAACAACAGTATTTTAATCGCAACGAAGCCGATACACACTGGCCACCTACTCCCCTGCAGAGACATTTACACAGTAGTGTAATCAACGTTTTTATGTTGAATTTAATGTCGGGGCGACAGGATTTGAACCTGCGACCTCATCGTCCCGAACGATGCGCGCTGCCGGACTGCGCCACGCCCCGAAAAGCAAAACGGAAAATTACGAACTTAATTAAACACAATGCAACCATTTTAAACACATACTCTGAAACTAAGCTGAAACGTTAATCATTTGAATATGCTATTTTCAAAAAAACCTGATAGAACACAAACGAAAAAAGAAGAGATTGCAAATTCAATCAGCCATGTGATTGGATTGGCAGGTGCAATCATCGCTGCACCATTTCTAATCTATTATTCATCTGCAAACGGCGATGCTCTTACAGTAGCTGGCGCTTCAGTTTTTATCACAACAGCGATTCTTCTCTATCTTTCATCTGCACTGTATCACAGCTTACAACAAGGTAAAAAGAAAGAAATCCTGCAGATTATCGATCACGCTGCCATTTTTTTATTAATTGCAGGTACTTATACCCCATTTACCCTCGGGGTATTACGGGGAGCCTGGGGCTGGACTCTTTTTGGCTTGATCTGGGGTATTGCAGCCGGAGGAATTATTCTGAAAATATTAGTAGGGGTCAGATATCCCAAACTATCAACCACACTTTACCTGATCATGGGATGGCTGGCCATATTTGCACTCAAGCCTCTCATGGAAGCAATGACTATTCAGGGGTTGATCTGGATTGCTGCCGGTGGACTCGCCTATACTTTCGGTGTGATATTTTATGCCATGCCACAAAGACGATATTCACACTTCATTTGGCACCTGTTTGTATTGGCAGGTACCTCATTTCATTTTGTAGCCATACTGTTTTATTCCCATTAAGCAGGAAGAAATGTTGATAGTTTTTCGGAGCCTCTACACGGGATTGCTTATCTTTAAGCAGATGTTGGTTCTAAAGTGACAGGAATGAATGCATCAGTCATAAAGAATGATTGTCATTTACAGCAGCCTGAACACTGACATCATTTACTTCTAATCAATCAGATACAGAAAACTTTACTATGAAAATTACGCTGGAAAAGCTTGATGGTAAGCTGCATATGGAGGCAAATAATGAAGAAGGTGGCAAAATCCGCATCGATGGGACACGATCCATTGGTGGTATAGAAGGTGGCATGAGCCCGATGCAACTACTTCTTGCTGCTGCCGGTGGTTGCAGTACGATAGACATCATCAATATATTGGAGAAACAACGCCAGAACCTGAAAAATATCCATGTTGAAGTTGACGGTGACCGGCAAAAAGTAAGTACTTATTCAGAATTTAAAACTATCCACATGCATTATATCCTGGAAGGAGATCTTGATCCCGATAAAGTGGAGAAGGCAATCGAACTCTCCGTTGGCAAGTATTGCTCGGCATCAAAAGCATTGGAAAAAAGTTCCAGGATCACATATAGTTTTGAAATCCAGTGAAAACATAGATTATTTACTCAACCAAACTTTTCATTTGCTGTAATGAACTCATTCAGTCATAAATATTATCCGTATCAAACGCTTTTTTAAATCCGATCACTGTATGAAAAAAACCAAATTTGAAACTGATGCTATCCGAACACAAACCTCCACATCCGGGGAAAGGGAACACTCCACACCGCTCTACCTGACCTCAAGTTTTTTATTTGATTCAGCCGAACATGCCAGGGCTCTATTTGCCAATGAGGAAGAAGGGAACGTATACAGCAGGTATTCCAATCCCAATACAGACGAATTCATCCACAAAATGTGCAAGCTTGAGGGAGCGTCCTCGGGTGTGGCTACAGCGTCCGGTATGGCCGGTGTATTTTCAAGTATAGCAGCTCTATTAAAAAAAGGGGATCACATTCTCGCTTCCCGCTCTTTGTTTGGATCCACACATCAAATTCTCAGTGAACTGTTGCCACGATGGGGGATCACTCACAGCTATGCAGATATCAATGATCCTGATTCCTGGGAAAGTTTGATCCGAAAAGAGACGAAAATTCTTTTTCTCGAGACTCCCTCTAACCCGGGCCTCGATCTGATCGATCTTGAGTGGGCCGGTGAACTTTCAAAAAAGCATAACCTTATTAATATTGTAGACAACTGTTTTGCCACACCGTGGCTTCAAAGGCCTTTGGAATATGGTGCCGACCTGATTGTACATTCTGCCACCAAATTCATTGATGGCCAGGGCCGCGGTATAGGAGGAATCATTGTTGGCAAGGATGAGTACATTGAAGAAGTGTCGTTCTTCACCCGGCATACCGGCCCGGCTCTCTCGCCTTTCAATGCCTGGATGTTCAGTAAAAGCCTGGAAACTCTCCCTGTAAGAATGGATCGCCATTGTGATAATGCCGAACAACTGGCTGATTTTTTAGGACTTCATAAAAAAGTAAAATTAGTGAAATACCCATTTCATAAAGATCATCCACAACTCGAACTTGCCCGGAAACAGATGAAACGTGGTGGAGGTGTGGTCTGTTTTGAAATTGAAGGGGGATATGAGCAGGCTACACAATTTATCGACAAAGTGGCCATGCTTTCGCGTTCAGCAAATCTTGGTGATGCACGTACGATAGTAACACACCCTGCATCAACAACACACTCCAAACTTACAGATCAGGAACGTGAACGCGTTGGTATAACTCCAGGCCTGATTCGTATTGCTGCCGGCCTTGAGGCTATTGATGATATACTCGAGGATGTAGAACAGGCATTGTCTTAATATCAGGATTTTTGTTACCGAACTAAAAAAGGATGGTTTAATCTGTCTGGAGTTATTATGTCTGAGGATTCTGAAAATCAAAGAAAACGATCATGGGCAGAACCCTATAAAATTAAAATGGTTGAACCTGTCCGGATGACTACTACCGGTGAACGAAAAACCAGGATTAAAGAAGCCGGTTTCAATACTTTCCTGTTACGATCGAGAGACGTTTATATTGACCTTCTGACAGACAGTGGAACTTCTGCCATGAGCGACAGACAGTGGGCAGGTATGATGATGGGTGATGAAGCTTATGCAGGGAGTGAGAATTTTTACCACCTGGAACAGACAATTCAAAAATATTACGGGTACAAATATATCGTTCCAACCCATCAGGGAAGAGCTGCTGAACATATTATTTCGCAACTGCTGATTAAACAGGGAGATATCATTCCCGGTAATATGTACTTTACTACAACAAAACTTCACCAGGAGCTTGCTGGTGGTACTTTTAAAGATGTAATCATCGATGAAGCTCACGACCCCGGGAACCTGTATCCTTTCAAAGGAAATATAGATCTTGACAGACTCCGGGCTTTAATTGAACAATATGGAGAAAAAAGAATCCCATACATTTCTGTTGCCACTACAGTGAATATGGCCGGAGGGCAGCCGATATCCCTGAAAAATCTGAAAGAAGTCCGTAATCTAACCTCTCACTACGGTATTCCCATCATTCACGATATGACCCGTGTTGCCGAGAATGCCTATATGATAAAAAAACTTGAGGATGGACAGGCACACAGGAAAGTCTCGGAAATCGTAAAAGAAATATGTGATCTCACTGATGGAGCAACAATGAGTGCCAAAAAAGATGCTCTTGTTAATATCGGGGGATTTCTTGCAGTAAATGACAAGGGCCTGTTTGACAAAGCCAGAAACATGGTTGTCATTTATGAGGGCCTTCACACATATGGAGGAATGGCCGGACGTGACATGGAGGCTCTCTCTATCGGGATCAGCGAATCTGTCGATGAAGATCATATCAGAGCGAGGGTTGGCCAGGTAGAATACCTTGGAAAGAAATTGATTCAATCAGAAATACCAATTGTAATGCCGGTTGGCACACATGGGGTATTTCTCAATGCTAAGAAATTTCTGCCTCACCTGACGCAGGACAAACTGCCAGCCCAAGCTTTGGCCGCTGCTATTTATGTCGATTCCGGTGTAAGGGCTATGGAGCGGGGTGTCGTTTCAGCCGGCAGAGATCCTGATACCGGTCAACAAAATTATCCAAATCTTGAACTTGTACGACTTACAATACCACGCCGGGTTTATACACAAGCTCATATGGATGTCGTTGCTGAATCCATTGAAGAAGTTTATTTAAACAGAAATAAAATCAGGGGCTTAAAATTTGTTTATGAACCCCGGTACCTGCGTTTTTTTCAATCCAGGTTCGAAGAATGCTGATAATATTGCCATTAGAAACAACGGTATCTCAACCCTTCGAATTTTAAACCCAAAATTGTCATTGGAACAATGGCAAAAAAGGTTTTACGACTTCTTTGGGTTAATATAAATTGACTTATTTCGATTCCGGATTATCTTACTGTAAACCGTTAAAACAAAACCTGTCATTTTATTGTCATGATACGATCCATTAAATTGTTTTGTCTGATATTGTGCTTCCCGATATTTGTACAGGGTTGCGGAGACGATCTGCCTGATGACCTGATTGCCTATACAAACGCCACCATATGGACCGGTACAGACCAGCCATCAATCGAGAATGCAGCACTGCTCATCCGTAATGGCACTGTTTTTGATGTCGTTCCGATGACTGAACTTGATTTACCGGATACTGTAGAAGAAATTGACATGTCTGATCGATACATCATACCGGGGTTAATAAATGCTCATGGCCACGTTGGAATTGCAAGAGGACTTGAAACCGGCCCATCAATACACTCTGAACAGAATGTATTGGATCAGTTACAATTATATGCGCGTTATGGAATAACCACGGTAGTAAGCCTCGGAGATGAACCACCGGAAGCTTTCACGGTTCGTGACAATTATAATCCCGGTGATCATGGAACAGCCCGATTATTTATGTCGGGGCCTGTCTTGAGCCCCTCTTCTCCTCAGGCTGCTTTTGAGGATGTTTCAGAGCTTATGCAGCATAATCCTGATTGGACAAAAATCAGGGTTGATGACAATCTGGGCCGTTCTCAAAAGATGAGCCCTGAAGTTTACAGGGCTGTCATTGAAGCTTCACACGAACATGAGATACCACTTGCAGCCCACATCGTTGCATTGGAAGATGCGAAAGGGCTTCTGGAAGCTAATGTTGATTTAATAGCACACAGTGTACGAGACGAGCCGGCAGATTCGGAATTAATTGACATGATGTTAGAAAGAGATATCTGTATCACCCCAACTCTCACGCGTGAAATATCTGTATTTATATACTCTGAGAGGCCGGATTTTTTTGATGACCCCTTTTTCTTACGATATGCAGATTCTGACGTAATCGATCAGTTACAGGAACCCGAAGTAAAGCAGAGATATACCGGTACAACTGCAGATTATTACAGAGAAGCTCTTCCACTAGCCAAAGAAAATATGATGGCTCTGCACAATGCCGGAATCAGGGTAATTCTCGGTACTGACAGTGGCCCTCCCGCAAGATTTCAGGGTTATTTTGAACATTTGGAAATGGAAATGATGCAGGAAGCCGGAATGATTCCTGGTGAGATTCTACTCTCTGCAACCCGTTATGCAGCAGAATGTATGTTAATTGACGACCGGGTTGGCACACTTGTACCGGACAAACATGCGGATTTTATTGTACTCACTGAGAATCCATTTTCAGATATACAAAATCTCAGGAGTATTGAAGCAGTATATATAGGCGGTAATCAGGTAGAGATGTAATTCGGGGATAAAAATCGATTTCATTAAAAAAGGCATCACCTTTTAGGGAGATGCCTTTTAAAAAATTACAATACTGAATATTTCTGAAAATCAGTTATTAAACAATTTTCAGGATCAGTTCAGCAGTCCTTGCTGAGTAACCGGCTTCATTATCATACCAGCCGATCACTTTCACCAGTTTACCATCTACTTTGGTAAGCCCGCTATCCAGGATACAGGAATGGGTATTGCCGATAATATCTGAAGAAACTAACTCTTCTTCTGAATATTCAAGAATACCCTTCAGGGATCCTTCAGCAGCTTTTTTGAATGCGGCAAGTACTTCAGCTTCTGTTACATCACGACTGACAACAGCAGTAAAATCAGTTAACGATCCATCAGGAACCGGAACCCGAACAGCTCCGCCATCGAGCTTCCCATCAAGATGCGGCAGAACAAGCCCTACTGCAGCGGCTGCTCCTGTAGTGGTTGGTACGATATTACTTGCTGCAGCCCGTGCACGTCGCAGATCCTTATGCGGACCGTCAACAATTGCCTGATCACCGGTATATGCGTGAATTGTCGTCATAAATCCTTGCTCAACTCCAAATTCTTCATCCAGTACTTTAACCATAGGGGCCAGACAGTTTGTAGTACAGCTTGCATTGGAGTAGATCGTTGCATCTTTACTAATTTCACCGTCATTAACACCAAGTACAATCGTTTTCAGGTCTCCTTTACCTGGAGCTGATATGATCACTTTTTTGGCACCGGCCTCAATATGCTTTCCGGCACTTTTATCATCTCTGAAAATACCTGTTGATTCAACAACAACTTCAGCACCAAGTTCTCCCCACTTCAGGTTTGCCGGGTCTCGTTCAGATGATATCTGGATTTTCATTCCGTCGATCGTAATTGAGCTGTCATCGGCACTTACTTCACCGGGCCATGTACCATGAACAGAGTCGTACTTAAACAGATGAGCCAGTGTTTTGGGGTCAGTCAGGTCATTAACACCGACAACTTCGATGGTATCTTTTTGATATTGCAGGATTGACCGAGTAACAAGCCGACCAATACGGCCAAATCCATTAATTCCTACTTTAACTTTAGACATAATTAATTATCTCCTTATTCAATTCAAATTTACAGCTAACAGGTTTATTAGAAATCATTATAAAATAACGGATATTGCTCTCTCAATCCATTTTAGTTAGGAAAAAGCTGGGTTAAATTATATAAAATCAAATGGTAGCGCTTTTCTGATGTCCTGAACAGCAGGATTCATAAATTGAACCCAATCCACATATATGCAAATAAGAAAACAGAGATTAATCAGCCGATTATCACATCAATCATCCAGATCCACATCGTCCGGGATATCCTCATCGTCACCTATAATCTCATCAATTTCAGAAGTGGTATCTTCATCTTCGTCATCAGATTCTGTGACAACCGGGGCTTTTTTCTTTGTTTCTGCCCTTGCTCCGGCACGTTTCAACATCATGGCAATATCGGTATTATCATTATCGAGTGCTATGTTGAGAGCTGTGTCTCCGTTTTTGTCTTTCAGCTTCACATTTGCACCATTGTCAAGAAGATATTTTACAACTTCCGTATGACCCTCGCGGGCTGCGAGCATAATAGCTGTTTGCCCCCATCGCTGTTTTGCATTCACGTTCGCCCCTTTTTCAACGAGCATCTTTACAGCATCAAGTTTACCTTCACGTGCGGCCATTATGACAGCAAGATCACCGATTTCTACTCCTTTGTTGAGGAGGTATTTCATGATTTCGGTATTTCCATTCAGTGCAGCTCTATTCAGAGCCGTCCCCCCCATTTTTGTTTCTAATTTTGGATCTGCACCATTATCAAGCAAATATTTTACTATGCCAAGGTGGTTATTTTCTGCCGCAAAAATCAATGCCGTAGACCCATTCTTATGAGTTTCATCCAATGACGACCCACTCGCATGCAGACGTTTGATATCTTCAATTTTGCCGTTTTTGGCTGCCTGTAAAAGAGGCGAAAGCTCCATGGTGAATTCAGTTTAATTTGATTATAAATTGATATCAGTTCATTTCAATAACAGTTCCATCATCCGAATTCTAATCCGGAATGATGTATACAAACTTGAATCAGATTTTGTTCAGTATATCCAAAAATAATTACTATTAATCAACTGATAACTGAAATAGTTTACAACAGATAAGTTTTCAGATAATCACTGTAATTTTATATTCAGATCGTACCCGTTTGCAAAATCGGTTCCTTTTACCCTTTTTTTTCCCGGCATCTGAACTTCCACAAGCTCAACACTTCCCGAATTGCACCCTGCAAGTAGTTTACCATTTGTAAACACAAGTTCGCCCGGTTCAAGGTTTATGTCAGGGCCCCGGCGTGAGCGATAAATATTTAATTTATGACCATCATAATCAGCCCATGCTCCCGGAAACGGACTCATTCCGCGAATCTTGTTATGAACATTTTCAGAGCTATCGTTAAAATCAATTTTCCCATCATCAGAAAAAAGTTTGGGCGCCTGAGTTGCTTTATCATGATTTTGCGGAATCTTTGTAATATCTCCGTTGCTGATCATATCAACTGAATCAACCAGTAACTTTGCTCCCAAATCCTTTAAGCGGTTATATAAATCACCCGTTGTCTCATCCGGTCCGATTACAGTGGGTTTCTGCTTAATAATGTGTCCGGTGTCAACGTTCTTTTCCAGAAAAAACACTGTACAACCGGTTTCTTTTTCTCCATTTATAATAGCCCAGTGTATAGGAGCTGCCCCCCTGTATTTTGGCAGAAGTGATGCATGAAGGTTGATCGCACCATACCTGGAAACAGAAAGTAGATCAGGCGGCAAAATTTTGAATGCAACGACCACGAGTAAATCGGGATTCAGCTTCCTGATCTTTTCAATGAATTCGCTATCCCTGGTTGAATCTGTTTCTATAACAGGATAACCTAATTCAACCGCTTTCTTTTTTACAACCGACGGAGTTTGCATGCCACCCCTCCCTCTCCGCTTGTCGGGATTGGTTACTACTGCCAGGATATTGTGATCAGAATGATGAAGGGCAACCAGGCTTGGTACTGCAAAATCCGGCGAACCCATAAAAACAAGATTCAGCATCGATCTCAGGATTACTTGGCAATGGTTTTTGGTACCAGCGGATATTCCGTCTCCAGTAAGCCACTGTCAATTTTCTGCAGCTTTGACTTATGAACTCTGCGTTTGAATGCACTCAGGTGATCGAGAAAGAGTATACCCTGCAAGTGATCATATTCATGTTGTATCACGCGTGCTAACCAGCCGGTAAATTCCTGCTCCTTCAAATCAAAATCCCGGTCCCGATAGGATAAAACAACGGATTCGTGCCGTTTTACGTCGTCACGAACTTCGGGAATGCTCAAACATCCCTCCTCCATTCTTATCACTTCCCCTTTCAGCTCTTTGATTTCTGGATTGATAAAGACGATTGGCCCGTAAGCAGGCTCTCCCGTTTCTTCGGCCATCAGATCGGCATCTGCGACAAAAATACTGATCAGCTCTCCCACCTGTGGTGCTGCAAGGCCAACACCCCTGGCATTATACATCGTTTCGAAAAGGTCATCAATAAACTTTTCAAGTTCCTTATCGATCATTTCGACCGGCTTGGTCTTTTCCTTTAAAACAGGATCATTATAGGTGACTATCGGTAATACTGACATGATTAATGACTTAAATCACTATGCAATTCTAAAAATTTCTGCAGGATCAAAGCTGCTGCAGTCTTGTCAACTCTTTCTTTTTCACGCCTTTTCATTTTGGGTACCCCTGACTGTATCATATTCTGAACTGCCTGTTTAGAACTGTATCTTTCATCCATTTTATAAACAGGAATATCCGGAAAAAGCCTGTTAAGCTTTTTAATGAAGCCTTCGACCATCTTAGTCGACTCATTTTCTTCTCCGGATGTGGTAAGAGGCCAGCCCACAACAAATGCGCGTATCGGGTACTCTTCCTGATACTTTTCAAGTTCAGAAAATACCTGTTCAGGAGAAAAAGTACCAGCAGGATTTGCAGAAGTACGAAGCAGGTCGGAACGTGCCAGTCCGACACGCTTCGTACCTACATCAATTCCTATAATCCTGCCGTAATTATTCAATTAATTATTTGAGCTTTCAAGTTCGTCAAGAGGTTGACGCAGAAACTCTTTCAGCAATTTACTCGGTTTGAAGTGAGTTTTCCTGTGAGCCGGCACATAGATAACTTCGTTGGTCTTCGGGTTCCTCGCCTTTGGTTTGGCTTTGGTTTCTTTTACTTCGAATACTCCGAAGTCCCGCAGCTCAATTCGACAGGTTGGGTCTGCATCCATCATTGTGCCTCTCAGAGCACCAATAACTTCATCAACCCAGGGTTCCGCCTGATTCAGGGGTACATCCATAGATTCTGCAACTCTTCGAACAATATCTCTTTTTGTGTAGGTGATCATATTTACTTTACTAACTGTTTTTTAAGTATTTACATATTTCTTAACGCCTCTGATGAAGCGCTGATAATATAGTGCTTATAGAAATAAAATTTTATAAAAAATAGATAAAAGTGAAAATTATTGTTTTTATTGAATTTGTAGTCAATATTTATTATGGCTGATGAGCCGGGGTTAAATCAGGTTCTTACGCCATAAAACCCGGCGGTTACACTACTCATATCGCATTACATTTTTGATGCCGGGGACTTTTTTTATCCTATCAATGATTTTCTCGAGGTGATCAAGGTCATTTACATAAACTGTTAAAATACCTTCGAACATTCCGCTGTCGCTGCTGACGTTAATGCTCTTCATGTTCGTTTTCATGGATTTCGATAATACATCTGTTAAATCGTTTACGAGTCCCACCCTGTCTTCGCCAATAACCTTAATTGCACCAAAAAACTGCTGGCCAATAGTTCTTGCCCATTTAACATCGATAATTCTTTCACTGTCGGTCTGAATTAAATGGTGGGCATTTTTACAGTTAGACCGATGTATTTTCACGTCACCATTCCGGCTGATAAAGCCGATTACTTCATCGCCAGGTATGGGGTTACAACAGTTGGCATAAGTATATTTAACATTTGATACTTCTCCATTAATCAACAGGTCTTTACCGGTATCACTCCCGGACCGTGCTGTAGAAATAAATTTCTGCTGCAGTTCATCTTCAGTGAGCTTTTCATTTCTTTCTTCTTTTTGATCCCCTTCAAACCGCCCCATACTCTTGATCTGCTGAACTGCTTTAAAAAGATCATTTACATCAAATGCACCGGAACCGATTTTGTAAAAAAGTTCCTGTGCTGAATCAAAGTTAAGTTTATGAGCAACACGTGTCAGTTCCTGTTCAGAGATTTTCACTTTACCACGGCTGGCTCTTTTCTGCCAAATTTCCCGGCCTTCATCTGCGACCTCTCGCTCTTTTTTCTTAATAAACTGGCGAACCCGTGATTTCGCTTTATGGGTTACAACATCGTTAATCCAATCCGGATTCAGATTTATTTTATTACCGGTTATGATTTCCACCTGATCGCCAACTTCCAGTTTCTGACGCAGTGGAACCATTTTTCCATTCACCTTGGCTGCCATGGCCCTTTCACCGATCTCACTATGAATCTCAAAAGCGAAATCGATACAGGATGCCCCCTGGGGAAGGGTTTTTAATTCACCATCAGGTGTAAAAACATAGATTTCATCCTGGTACAGGTTTAACTGAAAATCCTTTACAAATTCTGTTGCTGCATCCGGACGGGGATTGTCCAGTACATCCCGTACCCAGTGAATGAATTTGTCAAGTGGATTGGTTCCATCGGATCCTTCCTTATACTTCCAGTGTGCGGCAAGTCCTTTTTCAGCAATGACATCCATTCTCCTGGTTCGAATCTGGACTTCAACTTTCCGGCCTTTCTGAGTAATTACAGTGGTATGTAGCGACTGATAACCGTTCGCCTTGGGCACGGAAATAAAATCCCTGAAACGTTGAGGGATTGGTGTATACCAATCGGTAATAATCGAATAAACTCTCCAGCAGTCTTCCTTCTTGTGAGGTTCTTCCAGGATGACCCGAATTGCAAACAGATCATAAATTTCCTCAAACGGTTTTTGCTGGCGCTGCATTTTTTTAAATATCGAATAGATATGCTTCGGCCTTCCCTTAATCTCAAATTTAAAATTCTGCTCCGATAACTCTTTTTTAATCGGCTGCATAAACTCCCTGATAAACGACTCCCGTGATTCTTTCTTCTCCCTCAGTTTACGGGCGATAAACTTGTAGGAATTAGGGTCCATCACTTTAAAGCAGAGATCTTCAAATTCATTTTTTACTTTAAATAACCCAAAACGATGTGCAAGAGGAGCATACAACTCCATCGTCTCTGTGGCAATCTTTAATTGTTTTTCACGGGGGAGATGATGAATCGTTCTCATATTGTGAAGCCTGTCAGCAAACTTTATCAAAACAACCCTTATATCTTCTGCCATAGACAGAAGCATTTTCATAAAAGTTTCTGCCTGTTTTGTATCTCTGCTTTCAAATACACCGGCAATTTTAGTCACACCGTCAATGATATGGGCTACAATTTCACCAAACAGATTTTGGATGTCATTGAGGGTAACAGATGTATCTTCGACTGTATCATGAAGTAACGCTGCAGCGACGGATTCATCATCAATTGCAAGATCGCTTGCCACGATTTTGGCAACTTCAAGCGGATGCAAATAGAACGGTTCACCGGAAGCCCGGTTTTCTCCCTCATGGGATATATAACATAACCTGAATGCACGACTGATTAATTCGTCATCAACATGATCCAGGTTATCATGGCAGATTTTCAAAAGCTGGCTCAGATCATCCTTTTGAACAGAACCTAACCCCTGAGTCTCAAACCGTTCAATAATATGATTTTCTACTTTTGCCATTAATTACAAAAAAGTCAACTACTTACTATCGTGTTACCGTTCCAGGCCAGCAGGACACATCATTCCCGCAACCTGTTAGATTGATCTATTGATTTCCACAATATTTAAACGCATTCAACCGGAAAACATTTGGTTACCGAAATTTAAGCAATCCTTAAAGATACTCTGAATCAAAGATCCTCCAAAAAAAAAGCGGCTGACTCTCATCAACCGCCTTTTAAAATACGTCCAAAGTAATACTGCTCAAAGTCTGTATTAAAATTCGAGTGTAATCCCTATTGCAAGCCTCCCGTTTTGCCTGTGATCAAAACCATCATCACTGAATAACCTTGTAAAACGGTATTCAATAAATGGCTTCAGTACCGGAATTGGTGACACTTCCGCACCGACAAATATATTCCAGTAGATACTGTTATCACTGAAGTCAAAGTTTTCTTGCTGTGATACTGCCTCAAAACTTTCACTTCCAAGCCCTGCACCTGCATACGGTTTGATTAATCCGAGGTTAATTCCACCTAATCCAGCCAGGCCAAAATCATAGCTGTCCAGTTCATGAGGAACCTGTACATCCCGGTACGATTGTACTGTTTCGCTGAAATAACTGAAGTGTGCCCGGATTCCAAGATCAAACATTGGTACAGTACCGAGGATATCCCTTTGAACACGTAATCCAAAACCATTAGTAGGTTCTGTATCACGTAATTCGTACGAGGCACCCACGCCCCACTGAGCTTCAGCTTTCTCAGCCGGGATAAACGTTAATGCAATTAAAATTGCTGCGGTCAGTAAAAAACTGGTGGTAGTTTGTCTATACATGGTCGTCTGTCTTTTCTTTTGATTTTACTTTTGACTCGATTTTTAATCTCAAGGCACAAATTCAGTTGATCATTTCAGTTCCAGTTGTTTCACAGAAAATTCATCTGTTGAATATGGTTCCCATTTCTTGCGCACTGTCTACATGAATGAAGAATTTTAATAAAGTTCTGCAATATCTAATTCTATTCCACCGCTTTTCTCACCATTTGTTCCACTTCTGGTATTTTACGATTTTCAGATATGATTGATAACTATGAGTCAGCCCAGACCTTAGCTAACGTTTTTTTAAATACCTCATTTGAAATCGGTTTTACCAGGTACTCCACATAATTGGTTTTTTTCGCGAGATCCCGATTTTGAAGATCTGAATTTCCAGTGATATAAATAACAGGAATTTTTTTTTCCTGTTGGATCTTCATAATGGCTTCTGTACCCGATATGCCTTCACCAAGGTAAATATCAGCGATTATCAAATCGATATTTTCTGATTTTACTTTATCGATTGCTTCCTCACCAGTTTCAGCACGCACCATATTTTGAATTCCCGCTTTTTTCAACATAAGCTCCAGGCTGAGAGTTAAAAGCAGGTCATCTTCCATGATCAGGACATTTTTGTCAGGATAGTTATTATTAGCATTTCCCATTTTTCATTCCGTGTATAATAGATGATTAATTAGATAAATGAGCTGCTGGAGCCCTTAACATCAGCTTTTTTGAATCGAATCACCAGTTTTTTCGTGTCACCATTCTCAAAATGATATGATGCCGAGAGCTGGTTTAATAATACCTGAATGATCTTCAGGTTGAACTTTTCTGCCCGTTCTATTTCCTGCCTGTCGGAGATTCCAAACTTTCTGTTTTCCACACCAATTTCAACCTGGCCCGATGCTTCTCTGAGGGTGATATTTACTTTACTTGATTCCCCGCTAAAGGATAAATCCACCAGGTTCATTAGTTCATTGGTCAGCAAGCCACACGATACAGCCTGGTTCAGGTTCAGATTCACATTATCGGATTCAAGGTTCAGTTCAACAGACTCCCTGTCACTGTCCTGCTTCCACGAAACAATCATATTCTCCAGGTACTCATCAAATTTAACGCGCATTACATCCTCCTGCTGATAGATTGCCTCATGTATCTGTGCAATTGAAAATATTCGGCTCTGTACTTCCTTTAATTTTGGATTCAGGTTATCATCCTGCATATCCATCATTTGCAGATCCATCAAACCTGTAATTACCGCCAAATTATTCTTTACCCTGTGATGAACTTCCTGTAAAAGAATTTCTTTTTCTTTCAGAGAATTTTGAATTTTATTCCTTGAATTTACCAATTCGGTTACATTAACAGCCTCAATAAAGATTCCATAAACATTACTATTTTCATCAAACAGTGGTTTACAGGTATAATTCAGGAAATGTTCACTTATCTCACCTTGTTCATCAAGAATATGAATACTTTCTTCTTTTGCGATATAAGGCTTTCCTGAATGAAATACATTATTCAGAATCTTAATAATTCTTTGATCTGCCAATTCCGGGAGGCTTTCAGAAAATCTGTTACCGATTAACTCCCTGCCTCCAATCAGATTAAAATATGCTGAATTGGCCATCGTAAATCTAAACTCATGCCCTTCAAGCAATGCAATGGCTGTCGGCGACTGAGCAAACATCTCTTCAAGTTTGATTTTCGACTTTTCTACCTCTTTGCGGGCTTTCTTCTCTTTAACAAATAGCCTGTTAATCTGGTTTTCAAGTTCAATACGTTCACTGATATCGATGTAAATACCATACGCAGCTACGACTTCACCATTTAATTTTACAGGTACCGAACCCATTAATACCGGAATATCACTACCATCGCTGTGCACTCTGACTGTTTCTTTTCGGATCGCTTCTCCTGCAAATACCAGGCGGTTAATCTCATCAGCTTCTTCTTTAAGGTGACCTGGAGCCAGAATTTCATCAACACGCTTTCCAAGAATTTCCGACTCTTTCATACCGAACATTTCTGTGAATTTCTTATTGATGCGGTCTGCTTTATTGTCGATATCGGAGAGTACAATCCCAATCGGTGAATTATTAAATAGTTGAACCATCAGTTCAAACGTAAACTCTTTCTCCCGTTCGTTTTTTACATTTTCTGTGATATCAATTCCGGTAGCTGCTATATACAAGGTGTCTTTACTCTCAAAGCGTTTTGCCCTGAACTTATATATCCGTTCACTTCCACTTTTATCCAGCAGAACTGCCTTTTCTTCTCCATTTCCATATTTTTTTACTTTTTTCAGGGCTTTTAGAATTACCTCATGATCCGATTTTTTAATGATATCAAATATATTTTTCGTCCTGTCTTCAGGTTCATTATACCCGAGTTCATTTGTAAACCCTTTATTGAAACGTATCAATTGAAAGTCTTCATCCAGCAACACAAACAAACCCGGCAGACTATCCAGTACAGTCTCCGTAAATCGCTTTTCAGTATTAAGCCTCTCTTCTGCCACTTTACGTGATGAAATATCTTTGAACATGGTCAGTGACCTTAAATCACCGTTTTCATTTCGATAAATTTTTGAAGTCAACTCAACCGGAATTCGGCGGTTATTTTTGTCAATAATGTCCAGCTCGCCATTAAACTTCCCTGTTTTGGATCGCTTACTTAATGCTTCATGTGCCAGCGGATTTGTGATATCGAGTACATCATTCCGGTGAAGCTGTACCAGCTCATCATATGTATAGCCAAGAAGTCCCAGGCTTGCAGGATTACCATCCAGAATCTTTCCGTCAGGTGTACCGATGATAATAGACATACTCGACTCAAGGAACTGCTGCCGGTATTTTTCCTCCGACTCCCTCATTGCCTGGGTTGCTTCTATCAATTTTGTAACATCTTCATGTATGATCAGAAACGTATTTCGGTTATCATTTACCGGCCTGATCGTGAATTTGTACCAGCTCTTCCCTTCTGTCCTGGATACCGGATAGGTTAAATTGAAATCGTCATCTCCTTCGATAACCTGGCGCATTCCGAGAATGATCTTTAGTGCATAGTCATATCCCGATTCTGCTGCAATGGCCAGGTAGTTAAAATAATTATCAAAACAACAGTGTGATCCAAAAATTTCGTTTGAGTCATTTAAGATCTTTCTCCACGCCTGATTGACTCTCATAATTTCGCCATCCCGGTCAATGATCGCTACGTAAGCCGGGTATGCATCAATCAGGTTTCTTTCAACTTCCGAAACTTCCATTTAAAACGTGACTCCTATATCAATTTTCTGTGGTTTCAACAGTCATTATTAATCATAAACTTATGTCAGTAATCACATACCGACTCTGACCATATAACAGTTACTGTTTCTTGTAGAATGATCCAAACTCTTTGTACAACAAAAAAGACGTGAATGACCTAAATTTGATATAGGCACTTTTCCGTATCAAATATCAATCAATATTTACGCTCAAGAATAAATTGTTTGCCATTAGAAATATCTTCAATCGCGTTAAACAATATCGTTTTTCGAGCATTTGAGTGGACATACCCTTCCAGGCCTGCTTCGATCAGGGGTGAGATAAGCTTTGGATTTCTGTAGAAGTGCAATCCAATCAGTTTTGAATCCGGAAACAGAGTCTTCATTTTTCTGATAAAATTTGGTGCGGGTCCGTTGACATATGCAAGATCAGCAATAATTACATCGGAATTGCCAAATTTTGTCACCAACTTATCCTCACAGAAATCCTCAAGATGAACCAGTTTTACATTCCATTCATCATTATCATCAAGAAGCTGTCCGAGTATTTCAAGGCGATCGGATTGACCACCTGTGATTTGTACGTTCATTCTCCAGCCGTTATAGGCTTCAATCTACAACAGCAAAGTGAATTAGTATATATGCATTAAAGCCTAAATGTGAACGCCCGATTGTAAGTATAAGAGCCTACATATTTTAGGAGTCTTTTCCGAAAAGGTTATTTTCAAGGGCATACCTTACGAGTCCGGCTGTATTTCTTGCACCTGTTTTTTGTAGCAGGTTTCTTCGGTGTGCATCTACAGTGCGAACACTGATAAACAGTTTTTCAGCAATTTCCTGGTTTGTGTGTTCTTTCAGAATTAATTCCAAAACCTCCATCTCTCTATCAGTGATTTGGACCATACCGCTCATACTACTCTTGCCTTTATTCCGAACCAATTCCATCATCACACTTTGTGTAGCCGTATCACTGAAATAGTGCTGATCATTCATGAGTGCCTCAATTGCTTTCCTCAGCTCATCCCTTCCGGCATTTTTCAGTATATATCCCGATACACCTGACTCGATCATCTTCCTGATATGGACATCATTATCCGACATGGTCAAAGCAAGAATCTTTATATCCGGAAATTTCTCCTTGATCACCTTCGTCGCCTGAATTCCATCCATTTCAGGCATATTTACATCCATCACGATCAGATCCACATCCTGATTTTGACAAATTTCCAAAGCTTGTTCCCCGTTTTCTGCTTCTCCAACAATATCCATCCCGTGTTGCGACTCAATAAGAGTTTTTAGTCCGTCTCTTACAATTTCATGGTCGTCGACCAATAGCATCTTAATATTTGGCATATCTCACCGATCTCAATTTTAGTCATCTGATTTGTTAAATTATACAACATTCACAGGTACAATTACAGTAATTAATGTTCCTTTGCCAATGCGGCTTGAAATTTCAACTTCTCCCGAAAGAGCATTAACCCGGTTTCTGATATTGGTAATCCCAAGGCCCTGAGCATCGCCCGGGTCCAATTGAAAACCTGTTCCATTATCTTCAATAGTACAGATCAATTGATTTTCGTCCAAAATCAATTGAATATCCACCCTGCTGCATTCAGAATGCCTCACTGCATTATTAATCCCTTCCTGGATGATCCTGTAAATATTCAGTTCTACATTTTCTCCGAGGTCAATATTATTCAGGTTATCATTGTAAGCAATGGAAATTTCACTGCTATCTGCGATATCATCAATCAGGGATTGAACGGCAAGACTAAGCCCAAAATCTTCAATAGCTTTCGGTAGAAGGTTCTGGGAGATTCGCCTGGATTCAACAATCGCATTTCTCAACAGTTTTAAACCTTTCTCATACTGATTCTTTTTATTCTCCGGCAGTTCATTCAACTCATCATAGACAGAATCGAGATTCAAACTTGCTGCGGTCAGATACTGCCCAAGGCCGTCGTGAAGTTCCTTTGCAATTCGCCGGCGCTCATTTTCACTTCCTTCTATCACAGACCCGATAATCTGTTCTTCGGCTCTCTTTTGCTCTGTGATATTGTTAATGACGACCAGCCTTCGTTCATCTCCCCTGTATTGAATATCAAGGGCAGTAATATTCACAACCAGCTTTTCACCGCTTTTTGTTTGATGATTTACTTCGCTGTAATATTGTAGCCCTTCACGCCCTTTCGAAAGGATCTGTTTTACTTCTTCCCTGCCATTAGGGGGATGAAAATCATAAATTGTCATTTTTTTGAATTCCTCGACGAAATATCCATACGTATTGACAGTTGCACGGTTCACTTGTACAATTTTATCACTGATCGGATCAAAAATCAGCATAGGGTATGGATTTTGCTCGAACAGCCTTCTGTACTGCTCTTCAGATTCTCTCAAGATCCTTTCTGAATCTTTTTCATGAGTTACATCGATCATTGCACCCAAAAGCCTTGTAGCTGTACCGTCATACCCGCGGACAGCGAATGAATTTTCTTTAATATGGATTACCTTCTGATTTTTTCCGATAAATCTGTATTCACTCTTCCACCTGTCCCCTCCTGATTCCAAAAATTTCCGATGGCTTTCAATAACATCACCTTTGTCGTCCGGATGTATATGATCTTCCCACCACTGGAGCGGTACTTTAAAATTTTCAGGATCATATCCCATAAGTGTTGAAAGTTCATTATTGGCCCAAATTTTGTTGTTTTCAAGATCAAGGTCATAGATTATGTCATTCGTCGACTGGGCGATGATTTCAAACCGTGTTCGCTCCTTCAGGAGTTCGCGCTGGTATTTTTTTAGTTCCGTTACATCCAGCATGGCACCGATAATTCTGACCGGGTTCCCATTTTCATCCCGGATGATTCTTGCTGAATCCTCCACTTCACGAATATTCCCTTCCGCATCGAGAAAACGATAAAAAGCGTTCCACTCTGTAGCATCCGACTCTTCAACTCCTCTCATACTCTGAACTGTGCTCATTCGGTCTTCTTCATAGATATGGGTTTCCCAAAACGTCGTATCCCCCATAATCTCATCTCGATTATAGCCAAATACAGTTTCTATTCCTTCACTCCACCAAAGCGTACCGGCTGCGGCATCGTAATCCCACACCACATCACTTACTGCTCCCACTGCAAGCTCGAAACGTTGACGCTCTGCTTCCAGTTTTTC
>SLKH01000080.1 GCA_007134665.1 Balneolaceae bacterium | reverse complement strand
ATTCAACCTACCGCAATGCGATTGAGGGTTTTAAACTATATGGTAGAATGTGAATCAGCAGTCGGACTTACCGATCTTGAAGAACATTTTTCAAGGGCAGACCGAACTACACTTTATCGCACGTTAAAAACTTTCCAGGAACATGGGCTGGTTCACCAAATCAACGATGCAAGCGGAGCTGCAAAATATGCCCTTTGTGCTGACAATTGCACCTGTTCCTACCCGGATGATGTGCATGTGCATTTTTTCTGCAATACCTGCCAGCAAACGTATTGCTTTCCACATCTTGGCATTCCTCAATACAATCTCCCGGAAAAGTTTATCCCCTCTCACGGTAACTTTGTAATTAACGGACTCTGTCCCTCCTGTTCTTCATGATATTTGCAATATTGTTGCAAGGTTCATCTGCGTAGTTTTAACCCGAATCATGTAACAAGACATCTGCTAAATGTTACCGGTTATGAAAGAAACCCCTCATCAGGAAAATACCGATTGCTGTACAACTCAAGAGCCTTCAGAAAGCACAGACAATCCGGGAGTTTCAAAATTAATCATGTATTGGAAACCGCTGCTCAGCCTGAGTTTACTAATTTCAGGGTTATCTCTTGAATATTTAGTCCAAAGTTCCTGGTTTACGAGCAATATCAGATTCTACTGGTATTCATTTGCCTATATACCTGTTGCATTTCCTGTATGGAAGCAGGCTTTCATTCATCTTGGTAAAGGAGATATTTTTACAGAATTTTTTTTAATGGGAATTGCAACACTGGGTGCATTTTATATCGGTGAATACCCTGAGGGTGTTGCGGTTATGCTTTTTTATACCATTGGTGAAGCCTTTCAGCATAATGCTGTGCACAAGGCCCGTTCAAATATTAGAACACTGCTGGATGTACGATCAGAAACTGCACACGTGATACGTAATGAATTATCGATAACCGTTCATCCCAGGAGTGTCGAAATAGGTGAAATCATCCGTGTGAAGCCTGGCGAACGAATTCCCCTGGATGGCAAACTGCTTAATGACCGGTCCTCTTTTGATACATCTGCATTAACCGGCGAAAGCATGCCGCGCCATTTTGAGAAAGGTGATTCTGTATTAGCCGGGATGATAAATCAGAATCAGGTCATTGAACTGGAAGTCATCAAAACTTATGAAAACAGTTCCATTTCAAGAATTCTGCAAATGGTGCAGGACGCCGCTTCACGTAAAGCAAAGACTGAGCTTTTTATCCGGTCGTTTGCAAGAGTGTACACACCCATCGTGGTTTTTCTCGCATCCATGCTGGTTATCATTCCTGCTTTATTTGTCAGCCCGTATGTATTTGAAGACTGGCTCTACAGAGGACTCGTATTTTTGGTGATTTCCTGTCCGTGTGCATTGGTTATTTCCATTCCGCTTGGATATTTCGGCGGAATCGGGGCCGCCTCACGACATGGTATCCTGGTAAAAGGATCAAATTTTCTGGATGCTTTAAAAGATGTGGAAACTGTCGTATTTGATAAAACCGGTACTTTAACAAAGGGTGAATTTGCCGTTCGCGTTATAAATCTGAACAACAGAAGCGAGGAAGAGATTTTACCAATAATATTGGCAGTAGAAAAAAACTCTGCACATCCCATTGCCAAAGCAATTATAGAGTATTGCAACGGTAATTATAAGTTGCTGCCACCTGTTGAGCACCAGGAGGAAATCCCCGGGAAGGGAATTCTGGCAATCGTTTCAGGCAAGAAGATTTTAATTGGAAATAAAACACTTCTGGAAAATGAAATGGTTTCTCTAAACAGCCACACGGATGATGAAACCGCCACGATTTTTCATATAGCCATTGATAAAGTGTACAAAGGTTCGATCGTAATCTCGGATGAAATCAAAACCGATTCGGTGGATGCTATTCATAGACTTAAAAAAATAGGAGTAAAGCAAACAGTTATGTTAAGCGGCGATACAGCTGCTATTGCCCGGCAGGTAGGAAAACAACTGCATATTGACCAGGTGTTTGCCGAACTCTTGCCTGAAGAGAAAGCCGACAAATTCAAAGAATTAAAGAATGCCATCCCCGGGGTCATAGCTTACGCAGGTGATGGAATCAATGATGCCCCGGTACTTGCACTGAGTGATGTTGGAATCGCGATGGGTGCAATGGGAAGTGATGCCGCAATTGAAACTGCTGATGTTGTCATCCAGACCGACCAGCCCTCAAAAATCGCAACGGCGATACAAATTGCCAGGTCAACCCGAAATATTGTATGGCAAAATATAGGGCTGGCAATGGGTGTCAAAATTCTCTTTCTCGGATTAGGGGCACTGGGTCTGGCAACCCTTTGGGAAGCAGTATTTGCGGATGTGGGCGTAGCACTTTTAGCCATATTGAATGCAATACGAATTCAGAAGATGGAATTCGCTTAAAAATAAATTATACGTTTATTACCAGGAAAAATCCGGGGTTTCATTTTTATAAATTGCAGTGTAAACTACCTCAAACCATTTCGGTCACAATATT
>SLKH01000187.1 GCA_007134665.1 Balneolaceae bacterium | reverse complement strand
CTCCATTTTCACCGTTCTCATCTTCGATTGCATCTCTTCTAATTTCAACTCGTTCAACAAATACATTGACTTCGTCAAAATTACCCGGCTCATCATGTAATCGGATTTCGAGAGTACCTGTACCATCAAGGTCCGGTTCCGGTGCGGAACCTACATCACACCCTGCCACAAATAGTACAACTGCAGACAGGATCAACAAGTTTAGCTTGGATAATAGTGTCTTCATAGTTCTCTTCTTTTGATGTATATAAATTTTATTTCTGATACCTAATTACCGGATTTTGTTTTTCCGGTTATATTTAGTCGATCTTAACTAATGATATCTCAGATAGATATATCCAAACTGATGAAAATTGTTTCCACATAATCCCTGTGTTTGATCCCAGACATAAAAAAACCCTCCCGGTATTACCCGGGAGGGGGTTGAAATCCTTCATATATGAAGTACTTATTTTACAAACAGCATTTCCCGATAGATCGGTAATGGCCAGTAGTCATCTGCCACATATCTTTCCAGAAAATCTACTGCATCGCGGATTTCGGTCATAACCGGTATTATCTTATCGCGATATTCATCTGCTTTCTCCAATGCTGTTTCACCTTCCAGTGTTAATTGCACTTTTCGAAGCTTATCAAGAGCTGCACCAAGGTTGTCGACACCTTCACTAACGGTCTTTAACATGGTTTCAGCACCACTGCTGGTTATACCTATTTCCTTACCGTTTTTTACGACGTTGGTGAGTTCTTCCAGGTATCGAATTGCAGCAGGATAAACCATCGTTTTTGCAATAGCTTCGGTCGTGTCCAGCTCAATGGTTAATGTTGTGACATATTGTTCAGCCCAAATTTCAAGGCGGGAATGAACTTCTTTTTCATTGAGAACTTTAAACTTCTCAAATAGGTCAATGTTCTTATCATCGACAAGCAAAGGCAATGCATCTGCAGTTGTCTTAAGATTCAAAAGACCTCGGCTGGCTGCTTCTTCCTGCCACTCATCAGAGTATCCGTCACCGTTAAAAACGATATCTTTACTCTTCCTGAATGTATCGGCCAGTACTTCACTGAGTGCTAATTCAAGGCCATCTTTTTCTATACGTTCTTCAAGCTGTGTACACAGTTCATCAATTGCATCTGCAACTATCGTGTTCAGGACAACAATTGGAAATGAAATAGACTGACTTGATCCAACTGCACGGAATTCAAACTTGTTACCGGTAAATGCAAACGGTGATGTCCGGTTACGGTCACCTGCATGCAATGGAAGGTCAGGAAGTACCGGAGTTCCCAATCCGAGCAGTCCGCCTTTTTTCGACTTCTTCAAACCACCATTGAGCATTTGGTGAATGATATCCTCAAGTTGTTCACCGATAAAGGCAGACATAATAGCCGGTGGTGCCTCATTTGCCCCGAGCCTGTGATCATTGGCTGCACTTGCAATAGAGATTCGCAACAGATCCTGATGTTTGTAGGCAGCTCGCAACACAGCCCCAAAGAAGAACAGGAACTGCATATTTTCATGCGGGCTTTCACCTGGCTCAAGCAGATTATCGCCGGCATTTGTTGACATAGACCAGTTCAGGTGCTTTCCGCTTCCATTCAATCCATCAAATGGCTTCTCGTGGAGAATACACTCCAGCCCGTATTTACGTGCCACCCTTTTCAGAGTAATCATCATTAATTGCTGATGATCTGCCGCAATATTACAGGTTTCAAAAATCGGTGCGATTTCATACTGACTTGGTGCAACCTCGTTATGGCGGGTTTTAACCGGAATTCCCAATCTGTAAAGTTCCCTTTCTGCATCAAGCATAAAAGAAAGAACTCTTTGCGGGATCGACCCGAAATAATGGTCGTCAAGCTCCTGGCCTCTCGGAGGTTTGGCTCCAACCAAAGTTCGATTTGATGTCATGAGATCAGGCCTGCGGTAGAAAAACTCCTGATCTACGAGGAAGTATTCCTGTTCACATCCGACCGTAGAAATAACCCGGCGGGCTTCTTTCCCAAACAGTTTCAAGGCTCGCATAGCCTGCTTATTTAATGCTTCAACGGAGCGTAACAGGGGCGTTTTATGATCGAGAGATTCTCCCATGTATGATGCAAAAGCTGTAGGTATCGCCAGGTATGTTCCATTCTGGTTTTCCACAATGAAGACAGGAGATGTCGGATCCCATGCCGTATAGCCACGCGCTTCAAATGTCGGGCGCAGCCCTCCACTTGGAAAACTTGAAGCATCCGGTTCTCCCTGGATCAGATCCTTGCCGGAAAATTCTGCGACTGCTCCTCCCCCTCTGTTAGGAGTTATAAAACTGTCATGCTTTTCTGCAGTTGCTCCGGTAAGTGGCTGAAACCAGTGTGTATAATGAGTTGCCCCTTTTTCAGTAGCCCAGTCTTTCATAGCGACAGCAACTGCATCTGCAACTGATATATTCAATGGCTGGCTTTCAGTAATGGTTTTATTAAGTTCAATCCATACATTTCTTGGCAAGCGTTCTTTTAGGCCATCCAGGCT
>SLKH01000121.1 GCA_007134665.1 Balneolaceae bacterium | reverse complement strand
TATTTGAACACGGCACTCATGAACATATACATGGTACAGTCTGCGGTGCCTGGTGGAGCGGGCCTATTTGCTGGGACGGGACTCCGAATGGTTACGGTTTTTATGAAGCCCGGGGAAGTGAACTCAGGTGGCACTATAAATCAACCGGATTTGATATCAGCCATCAAATGAGGGTGTATGAGAAAGGAAGTGAACCGACAGCTCAAAACGAAATTGTTGCCAATGTCTGGAACTGGGACCCAGGCTGGAATGTCTCCTGGTATGAAGGAGGTGATTTCAGGGGTAGAATGAGTCAGCGCCTCGGGCTTGATCCAAAATCAGTTGAACTCCATGACGGCCCGGATAAACCGGCCCGACGAACCTGGGTAAGTCCTCAGCGGAGTAATCATATGTTCTATGCACCAGTTGATAAAAACCACAGAAAAATAACGATAGAAGCCACCAACCGGTGGGGAGAAGTATTTACTGCTGATCTCTGATCTCAGATTACCCGATCGCAGATCTTTGATCTTAATATAGATCTGAGATCGATTAATCTTCAATCTGAGATCAGAGATCATTCTCTTCTCAGTGCTACAATCGGGTCGAGACGTGAGGCTTTCCATGCGGGATAGAAACCGAAAAACAATCCGACTGCTGCAGATACAGTAACTGCTACAACCATAGCTTCTGTAGAGAAAAGTGCAGGCCAGCCCGCATAACTTGCAATCATCTCTGTTGCAAAAATACCCAGTAAAATTCCTCCTAAACCTCCGAGCAGGCAGAGAATGATGGATTCAATCAAAAACTGCAGAAGAACATCCGGTTCCCTTGCGCCTACTGCAAGCCGGAGGCCAACTTCCCTTGTTCTTTCGGTAACGCTCACCAGCATCACATTCATAATCCCAATACCGCCAACAAAGAGTGAGATAGCTGCAATGGATGCAAGCAGCCAGGTCATTACTCTCGATGTTTCTGTCGCTGCCTGGGCTACATCTTCCTGGGTCTGCACCGTGAAGTCGTTCTCCTGATCCGGTGCCAGCCTGTGTCTTTCACGCAGCAAATCTGTGATTTTCTGTTGAGCAATCTCCATCGACTGCTGGTTAAAGACCTGAATATTAATTACCATGGCATGGGTGCGTCCTGATATTCTCTGAAATCCGGTTGTATAGGGTACAATGACGATATCATCCTGCACGGAACCCATCAGTGACATCCCTTTCCTTGACAATACACCAATGATTTCAAGCGGAAGCCCCCTGACCCTGATTGTTTCACCAATCGGATCTGCACCTTCAAAGAGCTCATCCACAATAGTTTGTCCTACAACTGCCACGAGAGATGCTCTTTCGACATCTTCTTCAGTAAACATCTCTCCACTTTCAATCGGCCATTGACGAATTTGAAGATAATCGGCAGACTGGCCATAAATTCTTGTAAACCAGTTCTGGTTTCCATGCACAATGACCCGTTGTGACCTGACTTCAGGGCTGGCCGCAATTACTTCCGGAATCTCTTCCTTCAATGCAATGGCATCCTCAACAGTCAGTGTATTGGCGCTGCCGCCACCGATGCTTACACCTCCAAGTGAGCGCTCACCCGGAAATACGAGAACCACATTCTGCCCGAGCCGGTTTACCTGTTCTTCGACTTCGGCACTGGCACCCTGACCGAGCCCGACCATAGTGATTACCGCAGCGACACCGATGATGATTCCGAGTGTCGTCAGAATTGTACGCATCATATTCCGCTTCATTGCCCGCAAAGCTGAATAAGGGACTGCACTCCATTTCATATTCTCAATCCGTTTTGAAGTTCTGCTTCAGTTTCATCTTCATCTTTCCAGTTCTCAATTGCATCCGTAGCTGAATATTGTTCGATCATTTTATCACTCCGGATCAGGCCGTCACGGAGTGTGACAACTCGCTCTGCAAACTTTGCTATATCCGGCTCATGAGTAACCATTAAAATTGTGAGGCCATCCCTGTTTAAAGATTGCATAATATCTATAATCTCAAGGCTCGTCCGGCTATCCAGATTCCCGGTTGGTTCATCAGCCAGCAATACATCAGGCCGGGTCACGAGTGCTCTTGCGATAGCTACCCGCTGTTTCTGTCCACCAGAGAGTTCGTTAGGTGTATGATCAAGTCGATCACCCAGTCCAACAATTTCCAGTGATTCTTTCGCTCTTTTATGGATTTCCTTCCAGCTCAGTTCATCTTCACGATAAAGCAGTGGAAGTTCTACATTTTCGAGTGCTGATGTTCGCGGCAGCAGGTGAAATGCCTGAAAAACGAAACCAAGTGTTTGGTTTCTCAGGCTTGCCAGCCTTTTCTTACTGAATTCAGAGACGTCTTCACCGTTTAAATAATAGTTTCCGGCAGTGGGTTTATCGAGGCAGCCAAGAACATTCATCATGGTAGATTTGCCCGATCCGCTCGCTCCCATTATCGCTACAAATTCACCCTGCCCGATTTCAAGATCGATTCCCCTGAGAGCTTCCACTTTCACAGATCCGGTATCGTAAACGCGTGTAATT
>SLKH01000222.1 GCA_007134665.1 Balneolaceae bacterium | reverse complement strand
GTTAATTGATTTCCACTTAAGCGGTCTGTAATAAACAGATCGATGAAGAGATACAGTTCATTTGGAGTTCGTGTCTCAAAAAGACTTAAAATCCCGTAATTGGAACCAAACCTCTCCTGGTTTTGATAGTAGTATAGAGTCAAATAAGCTTTATAACGCACTACGTGCTTCTCGCCATTTCTAATAACGTTTAACAGCGCATCTTCAACTGCTTTGGATTCAAATTCAGGATATACAGTTTTGATTTCCAGGACATTGAACAGTACGGATTCGATCACTGAACTGTGCTCAGACTCGAAACCGTATAGCAATGATCTTTCATAGTTGCTGAACAACTGTTCTTTATCTGAATCGGCCACTGTCGTTCGTTCTGCATCATTTGCAAATCCGTAAACTGTTGCATTTCCAAACAACAGTATCAGTGTGATTATGATTGTTGTTATTATTGTTTTCATCTGATTCTTATTCGTTCTTTGATTCGTCGTAGTTGATTTTTATTTGTTGAATTCCAACTGCTGGAGTTCGCTTTTAATTTACGACTATTATCCAAATCGGATCAATTTTATTATCAATATTTAAGTTTATTAAAAATTTAAATATGACACATTTTCAGAATATAATTTTGGAAGCACTTCCACCTTAACAATTTCTTAACATCGAAATTTATAAATTTTTATCAGTTAGAATTCTAATCGTTTTACACGTCAAAAAAGCCCTTTTATTTAACTCTTTTTATAAAAGCGCTTACATATCCAGGTATAAAATGACATGCTAACTATGACAAATAAACATTATCAAAAAATTTATTTATTTAAGTAGAAGCGCTTGCAATAATAGATTAGTTATGAAATCCATCTTATAATCCCCTGGTTTTGTTCTGAAACTGATGTGATTGCTAATAAATTTTTGCCTCTTTATTGATACCTAACTGGCAAGTATCTTTCAACAAGCCAGAATTCATCTGTTAAATAAACCCACTGAATTATGGAGAGATCAATCGGAAATCTGACTCTGGAACTGAAACGTGGTGATATCACAAAACAGCCTGACATGGATGCTATTGTTAATGCAGCCAATGCAAGGCTTCAGATCGGTGGTGGAGTAGCAGGTGCCATTCATCGTGCCGGCGACCCTGAATTGGAAAAAGAAACAAGGCCGCTGGCTCCGATTTCACCGGGTGAAGCCGTTATCACCAGTGCTCCGGGCCTGCCCAATCTCAATGTAATCCATTGCCTGGGTCCTGTGTACGGAAGAGATGAGCCTTCCGATCAACTGCTGGCCAATTGTTACCGTAATGCATTGAAACTGGCTGATGAGCATAAACTGAGATCCATCGCTTTTCCAGCCCTCTCTACCGGTGCGTTTGGTTACCCGACAATCGATGCAGCACGAGTTGCTTTTGCCGCCATTAAAGAGATGTCAGATACTCTTGATCACGTGAAACTCGTTCGTTTTGTTCTCTGGAGTGAGCAGGATTTTGAGACACATAGAAAAGTGCTTGAAGAGATTTTGATCCAAAATAATCGTTCCGGATAGAGTGGCTCGTTATCTCCCCGCTACCAGTGAAAGTTTGCAAACATGGTCAATTCAGTCGTTTGAACCTGTTTCAGGATAACGCCATGTGTCCTGAATTTACTCCTCCCCTGAAGTTTCCCTGATTAACATGTATGGCAACATCTTTCTGGATAGGCTGATATCCTCGTCCTGAAAGGACATAAGATCACAGCCCCGGGTAAACCGCCGCCAGGCGGTGCAACCCGGGGATTGACGATGGCACAACATCACCCGCCCCGAGGCGACCAGCGTGGGCGGGTTATTGGGTTAAAACGAGGGGCAGCGGCACGTTCTATGAAAGGGATCATTTGATGATGAAATTGGCTTGATCGCGGCTATCAAAGCCTGTCCCGGCCCCGGCGCATTTGTACGGGACAGTCATTGAGCCAAAAAAAGATTATAGTTCTAAATCTAATTCTTTCTCTCTTCAGCCAACTTCCGGAAAAGTTCTTTTTCTTTTAAAGTCAGGTTTTTGGGTAAGTCGATTTTAGTCCGAACATAAAAGTCACCCTGTTTGCCATTGCCCATAACGGGCATACCCTGTCCGGGAATGCGGAACAGTTTACCGCTCTCTGTCTCTGCCGGAATCGTCAGTTTCACTTTACCTTTTAGCGTAGGCACCGTCGTTTCCCCCCCGAGAACAGCCGTATATAGATCAACCGGGTGATCATAAAAAATATCTTTACCTCTGAGCTCATATCCTTTTTCTGGTTTAATCCGAACTTTAAGATACAGATCACCCCGTTTCCCGGTAAGTGATGACGACCCTTTGCCTTTCAATTTCAGCCTTTTGCCTTCTTCAATTCCTGCCGGGATTTTAACCTTCACTTTTTCACCGTCAATCTTAAACTGTTTGGTTACTCCCCTGCTGGCTTCTTTCAGTGATATCTCTATGATTGCTTCAGCATCCCGGCCGCGTTGCGGCTCTGCCTTGCGGGCTCTCTGAAAACGCTGACCCTGCTGGC
>SLKH01000302.1 GCA_007134665.1 Balneolaceae bacterium | reverse complement strand
GTTTCAGCACAGGTAGTTGAATCAGTTCAACTGAAAAGTGCATATGTCGGTGGTTCGATTGATTTTTATGATCTCCGGACTGATCAGCTCGTACGAACAAATAACTTGTCAGTTGAAGCTCTGTTTGAGCATTACTCAGCAGTTGCCATTGGAGATCAGAAAGCGTTATCCGAGGATACAGCAGCCAAAGTCGGGCAGCGCCCCGTTTCTTTCCCCCCCGATGAAGCCCTCCTACTCGATTCTGTCGATTTGCTTAAAGAACGATCCCGGAATATCATATCCTCTAATCGAAGAATGCTGGAGCAGTAAATTAATGGATGCCACTTTTTACATTCGCGAAGATTAATAGTTCTGAAAACTGTTATTCGGGAATGATTTTATGTCATTCTTGTTCTATCAACAGGATAACAAATTACTGATGGAACCTGTCAAAGCTTTTTCAGTTTCACTGATCAGGTTATAAGTTGATTACAAGACATGAGATCAACCGTTTTTCTGTACATATGCTTTCTCTTATCATCAACTGGAGCAGTCATTGATCCTTCGGGCTTGCCCGACCCATTCGAAAGCGACACCATTCTTCACACAAACTCTTTTGAAAATGATGAAGAGCTCATCTCTTCATTCCAATCTATCGGATCAGTAAACAGCTTGCTGATAGAGATAGAAGGTGAACTGATTTTGGAACGCTATTTTGACGGGATGAATGCTTCCCGAACCACCAATACCAAATCAGCTTCAAAAAGTATTTTATCGCTTTTGATTGGCATTGCAATCGATAAAGAGTATATCAGCAGTGTCAACCAGACTCTTGATGAATTTTTCCCGGAGCACTTCGAATCAAATCCGGACCCGGTCAAAGCTTCCATCACAATTCAGGATATGCTGACGATGAGAACCGGACTCGAAACCACCAGTTTTCACAATTATGGGCGATGGGTCGTCAGTCCGGACTGGGTGAAATTTGCCCTGGATCAGCCGATGGAGAGTGAACCCGGAGACGAAATGATTTATAGCACAGGAACATCCCACCTGCTTTCTGTCATCCTGACAAAATCTTCCGGCATGAGCACTCTGGCTTTTGCCAACAGGTATTTGTTTCGTCCGATGGACATCGTTGTTGGCGGATGGGATCGCGACCCGCAAGGGTATTATATGGGTGGCAATAATCTGGCCCTGCGTCCGCCAGATATGCTGAAAATCGGGCGGATGGTCTTAAATGGCGGCACATACCAAGAAAATCAAATCGTTTCTGAAAGCTGGTTAACCGACTCTTTCCAAATATATACTCGCAGCAATTTCAACCCGTACGATTATGGATATATGTGGTGGAGCCGTGAGACAGGTGGATATGAGATTCTTTTTGCATGGGGGCATGGCGGTCAATACATCATGATGATACCAAAATTGAATGCTGTGATAGCCATCACATCAAATCTCGTCAATAATAGTGGCTCCCGGCGTTATCAGCGATTGATTTTTGACTGGATGGAAGAGTATACGATTACATACCTCGAAAATCACTCAACAACAGCTTCAGCTCTATGAATCAAATTTGTAAATTCTCTCCATCAGTTGCCATTTTTCACCCGGTGGTGTTCCGGGTAGCGCCTTCTGATATTTCCACATCAAATTTTCCCATTTTTGGACGACCGGATTCTCTTTATCCATTTGATTCTTTTTATCAAAACTAAAATCATCCCGGGTTTTGAGAATCATAAATAACCGGTTCCTGTAACGAAATATTTCCATATCAAGAATACCCGAATCATACATACTCTTTTCAATTTCCGGCCAGATTTCCTCGTGATGGTTTTCATATTCCCTGATCAATTCAGGATCATCGATAAGATCAATCGCTAAACAATATTGTTTCATAATCTCTGGTTTTAGCCCGTTTAGAAAAACTATTCATCAGACATTGAATGGGCTTCGTCTGACCACTTTTTGTGGTCTGACGAATAAAAAAGAACCAATCGTTATCGTTAATAAAATCGTCATACGAGTTTTGTAAAGCCCACTCTTTATATATTTAACTGACTTCTGCATAATTATAGCGTCTGCTCAGCAATCCATAAAAAGCGATAATAGCAAAGCAGAGCAGCGGCACCCAAAAGGAGATTCCGATACTTCCGGTTACATCCGATATATATCCCTGCAGCGGCGGCAAAACCGCTCCACCTCCAATCGCCATAATCAAACCGGAACTCCCGATTTTCGTATCCTGCCCCAGGCCTTTGGATGCAAGCCCGAAGATGGTCGGAAACATCAGCGACATAAACCCTGAAATAGCCACAAGAGCATATACACCCGCATAACCGCTACCGGTAATGACCAAAAATGTGGCCCCCACACCCAGCAATGCAGAAAGTATCAGTAAATTTTCAGGCCTGAAAAATTTCATTAAATAGGTATTGATAAACCTGAAGATCGTAAAAACGATGAGTGCTGCAATATAATAACTGGAAGCCGCCGCCTCAGCAATGTTGAGTTCTGCCATTACGTATCGAATCGTGAATGACCAGAC
>SLKH01000020.1 GCA_007134665.1 Balneolaceae bacterium | reverse complement strand
TGGGGAAACATTCTTTTCAGATGGTACTTACCTGGCTCCGCTTGTTCGGATAGTATCTATCTTTTTTCTCTGTTTTATAACCATACAGGCAGTTTTTCTGGTTCTCATAGGGCAGCTGAGCGGATGGACAAAAAACAATTTCCTGAAAGTGATCTGTGCTGTTGCTGTATTTGGGATTCTCTTTCCGGTTCTTGTAGATACAGGGCCTGCATTGGAGTCGGTAGTTCTTAACGGCCTGATTGGGCTGGGGTTGAGCATAATCTATATATTTCGTGATTTTTTAACTACCATGCTCTCCTATTTTGTATTCAGCTTGTTACTGATTACTGCCGATGGCTGGCTGATGACTGCTTCGCCGGATAGTATGATCTTTTATCCTGCTCTTGGAGTTATTATGGTATTTCTGATATTTGGGTTTGTTGCCATCTCACGTGGTAAATCCGTAAAAGAATTGCCGAAATATGTACCGGAGTATATTGAAGATCTTGCCCAGGAAGAACGGATTAAGCAGGAACTTCAGATTGCGCGGAAAGTTCAACAATCTTTTTTACCAGTCAGAAAACCGGATCTCGAAGGCCTGGATTTAGCCGCAATATGTATCCCTGCCTATGAAACCGGTGGTGATTACTACGATTTCATCAGGCTGGATGAGCACCGGGTGGCAATTACTGTGGGTGATGTCAGCGGTAAAGGGTTCCAGGCAGCCTTCTACATGACGTTTATCAAAGGGGTTCTTCATGCACTTTGCCAGGAATATGAATCAACGGTTCCTATTCTGAGAAAAGCGAATCGTTTATTTCGTGAGAATGCCAGGAGGGGAACATTTATCTCACTGATATTTGGTGTCATAAATCTTAAAAAAAATGAATTTAATTTTTCACGTGCCGGACATAACCCACTGTTTTATTACAGGGAAGAGGATAATGTTATCCAGACGATTAAACCAAACGGCCTGGCAATCGGGATGACGGATGGAAAATTGTTTGAAAACAACATCATCGAGACAAATATTGAGCTCAGGAAAGGAGATATACTCATTCTTTTTACAGATGGAATCGTTGAAGCCGTAAATAACAACGGGGATCAATATGGCGACCATCGGCTGGAGCGGATGATCTATTTTCATCATACGAAATCAGCAGAAGAGATGGTGGATCAGATTATTAATGATGTAGAAAAGTTTACAGACGGAGCCAAGCAACACGATGACATGACTTTGCTCGTTATAAAGCAGAAATAAGAATCATTTTCTATCTTAAGACAATTCTTTTAACCAGGACAAACTTTACATGAAGAAGCTCATATATATCCTGCTGCCAATTTTTATACTGGCATGTGAGAGGCCGATTCAGGCTCAGGATACACCCTTGGATAACCTCGACTGGCAGGAGATGGAGAGAGCTCTTGAACTTGCATCGGAAGAGGATAAATTAATTCTGATTGATGTTTTTGCCCAATGGTGTCCATACTGTCAGCGAATGCAATCTGAAGTTTACCCTTCTGAGGAAGTTGAAGAGGTTATAAACAAGTATTTCATTCCTGTCAGAATTGATACAGAATCAGAAGAAGGCCTTACATATCATGGAAATGCATTTACACAAGCAGAATTTGCTGTAGCACTTCAATACCGGAGTGTTCCTACAACTTATTTCATGAATTCTGAGGGTGAGGTTCTGGGACAACAGCCGGGATTTCTTCCGGTTGACGTATTCACACAGTTATTAGAATATGTGGGCAGTGGTGCTCATGAAACCCAGTCTTTTGATGAATTCAATAACGGATCGAGCCGTTAATTAATCCGTAAATAATCAGGATCGATGGCACTCAGTCAGGCTATAGAAGACTATATTAAAGCAATATATATACTCGGGGTGGATACTGAAGGCGGCGTATCCACGACCAAAATCGCAGAAGCACTCGAGGTTTCATCAGCTTCTGTGACCAATATGATAAAAAAGCTGGCTAAAATGGGATTGGTTCGATACGAATCCTATTACGGTGCGGAATTGACGGATTCGGGGAAAAAAATTGCTCTGGAAATTATTCGCCACCACCGTTTACTGGAACTTTACCTGAAAGAAGTAATGGGGTATTCATGGGATGAAGTCCATGATGAAGCAGAAAAACTGGAGCATCATATCTCTGAACAATTTGAAGACAAAATAGCTGAACTGCTAAACAATCCAACTCACGACCCGCATGGGGACCCGATTCCAAGTAAAGATGGTGTGATGCCGGAAATTGCCAATGAGCCTCTTACCGAAGCTGAAATTGGTGAACAGGTAATGCTCGGAAGAGTTGCTAATCAGGATCCCGAATTGCTACGCTATCTGGAAGAGATCGGACTTATCCCCGGGATTGTGCTCGAAGTGGTTAAAAAAGCGCCTTTCAACGGCCCGATAACGATTAAAATAGAAGACGAAGAGCTCGTTGTAGGATATGAAATAGCTGTGAACCTGTTTACAATAGAACCATGAGTTCTTTATATAATCAATCAACACATGACTCACGACTCAAATCTCATGACTACTAAGGAGTGTGATCCATCGGGTTGGGATACAGAAACCGGTAGTCCAAATGGTTTTTTATTTTTTCATTTGAGACGATGCGGTAACCGGAATTTTCATCTTTTTTAAAGTGTGGAATATCCAGCCCAAAATGGCTGGCGGCTGACTGATAAAATGCTTTCCTGGGTGGATGGCCATCTGAAACGGCATTGAAAACCTGGTTTCTTGCATCCTTTTTGATTACTTCTGCGAGAATCCGGATACAATCGTCCTGATGAATCAAATTAATGGGTTTGTTCCCCTCTGAAAGGTTTTCCCGGCCTGCAAGGTATTTGACCGGGTGACGGTCATAACCGTATAAACCACCAAAACGGATAACTGTAGTGTCAAAATTGGAATGTTCATTCAGAAGTTGTTCACACGCAAGCAGAGTCTTTCCACTTAATGAAGATGCGGTTTCGGAAAGAGCGTCTTCCTCAGTCGTGATCCCTCCGAATTTGGGATAAACCGAAGTGGAGCTGGCATAGATCACCCACGAAATATTGTGTTGGCTTACCTTGTCAATGATGGCCTGTATTTGCAGCGGGTGCCGCTTTTCAAAATTTTCTTTAGCCCTTCCCGGAGGGATATTCAGGAACAGAATATCCGTATCCCAAAATGAATCATCAGAATCAGATTCGATCTGATCGGAGATGCGTATCAGGTAAGGATTGATCCCGGACTTTTTCAGCTTATTAAGTTTTTCATCATTTGTTGTTGATCCATTGACTTGATATCCGATACTGAGCAGGTGCCTGCCGGTTGGAAATCCAAGCCATCCGCAACCCAAAATTGAGATGGTCATATTCTGCTTCTATTGATGAATATAAATCAGTTGTCCGGAGACATTATCATGATAAACCGGAACAGCCAAAATTTATTTAGAATTTGAATGAACTTACAAGTTCAACTTCAACCCTCCGGCAATCGTTCGCGGGAGTCCGGGGCGCAGGCCGGCGGGGCGGTCAGAAACATTGTAAACGGCATTTGTTATGTTCCGGACATTTACAAAAAGATTCAATGATGAAAAAAGCTGGTAAGACGAACTCAGGTCAACCAGAAAATAGGAGTCAGTTGCTGAGTTTTGAGGAATGGATCCGTTCCCGGCTATTGTTCTCATCTTACCCGTTGTAAAGGTATTCAGGTGAATTCCAAGTTTATCAAATGAGAAGCTGAGGCTGGTATTGAGTTGATGCCTTGGAATAAATGGCAGTTTGTCCCCTTTTTGTACAGTTCCCCATGGGCCAAAATTGCTTTCAAAAGAAGATTGAAACCTGGCATCGGTGAGAGTATAGTTTATACTGAGCGGAAGTTGAAATGAGATTTCGAGCAGGTCTGCAAAATCGAGATTAAGGGTGGCTTCAATTCCAGCTACATTGACCTCGCCGGCATTAAATTGAGCTGTTGTTCCGCCACCGCCACCGGCCGCAAGGTCAGAGCCGAGCAAGTTGTTATAATTGTTGTAAAACCCAATAATTTCACTTTGAATCAACTGGTCGGCATATCGAATACCAAGTTCATAATTGATGCTTTCTTCCGAACGGGTTTCACTATCTGATCCGGGGCTGGGTGGAGAGAATCCTTTATGAATTCCGGAAATCAGTGTGATTTGTGAAGATACATCGTAAGTAACTCCGATACCGGGTACAATGACATTTACGTGATATTGTGTTTCCCGGAGATCTGAACCGGATCGCTGGATATCGTTTGTACCATAATCTCTGTTACTAAACCAGATATTTTCAAATCGAATACCCGGGTTGAAGGTCCAGTTGTCATAAATGATCCTGTTTTGAATGAATACAGCAAGTGCATCGGCAGATCCAATCCTGTTTGCCTGTGTTCCCGGTATACCGGCATTTGTAAGTATCATGGTTCCATTTTCCATCCGGTAGTCATCTTCGAACTGAAATCTGTCTTCCTGATCCTGATGAAACCGAACGCCAAGTTCGAGCCTGTTTTCCAGGCTGCCAAGGTCATAATGAAAAGTAAGCCGCGACTCGGCGCCTTGTGAATAGTATTCACGGTTATTGGATCGAACCGTCAAAGTGTTGTCAGGGCTGGATGTTCCCCGGATATAGGATAGCGCATCGGGATATTGGGCAGGATTTCTGAGGATTTCTGAAATGGATATACCATCGGCAGACTGAAGCTTATACCAATCCCTTTTAAAATTATTTCTGTAGAGTGTAGTTGTCAGGTCGAGATCGGATGAAAACTGAATGAAATGTCGTGCCATCAATTGCCAGTGTTCGGCGCTCATACGGTCCCGGGACGATCCGGCATACCTTCGGAAGGGATTGTCATTGAAGTCTGATCTCGTTAAACCAAGGTATGTTTCATTGGAAATTTCGTCATAATACCCGGCTTTCAAATCCAGTCGCTGATAACGCGATGCGTCAGGATTGGTTCTGAACATCATTTTTCCCATCAGGTCAGTAACATTAAAACCGGTATCGCCACCACTGTCAAGCTTCTTGAATCCTTCATTCCGGATATTCATGCCTTCGATCAGGTAGCCAAAATTATCATGGCTGTTTCCGATGTTAGCGTAAAGCTTGCTTGAGTTATGTTCACCGGCGCTTAACTCTGCCTGGCCGGATAATTCATACGGTATCCGGGTCGTTATCAGGTTTATCGCACCGCCTGTTGAATTCGGGCCATATTTGATTTGCGATGACCCTTTGCGGACCTCGATGGAACTCATTCGCCCGACATTCGGAAAATAATATGCAGCAGGAGCAGAATAGGGGGCCGGTGCAATGAGTACTCCGTCTTCCATTAAATTTACTTTCGTACTTCGCTCCATACCCGCACCGCGCAGGCCGATATTGGGACGCAGGCCGAACCCGTCTTCCTCCTGCACATGAACACCGCTGATACTTCTAAGAATACGATTGATATCGGTATATCCTTGTTTCTGAAGCTCCTGGTAATCAACATACCTTGCGGCCCCCGGAATTTTGCTCATCCAGACAGGTGTTCCCACAACAGTAATTCGTTCCATTATCAATTGATCGAAAACATCCAGTGAATCCTTACTTGCTGATTCCGTATCTTGGGCAGTTAGTTCATTGAACGTGAAAAAAAAGGTGAAAATTACAAGAAAGGTGAAGTTATATTTGGACGCTTTCATGGCAGCAGGTGACAGTTAGAATGAAAATTTTATAAAATTCCTTATTTAGACCAATTCTAATTTAAGCCTCTTTCAGAATGCAATCAAGTCTTAAGTAGACTAAATCTAAATAATATTCAATAAGATGATTAGTTGTGATTGACAGAGTTAATGAATTGACAGACAAAAAGATAGCTGTCGCCGGAGCGGGAATTACCGGCCTTACAGCAGCATATATATTACAGGAGGCCGGAGCTGATGTGACCCTTTTTGAAAGAAAAGATCATCCGGGGGGCTCTATCCGGACAGTGAATCAGGGTGGCTGGCTCAGTGAATACGGGCCAAATACATTACAATTAAAAAGCAGCCGAATAGAGGATTTTATTCAAAGGCTGGGGCTTGGCGATCAGGTTACCGAGGCAGATGCTGCTTCTTCAAAGCGTTTTGTAGTAAGGGATGGCAGGCTGGTCGAAATTCCGGCCGGCTTAAGGGAGGCAGTTCAAACCCCGCTTTTTAGTACTTATGGTAAATTGAGGATAGCGGGTGAACCATTCATCAGGAAAGGAAAAAACAGGAATGAATCGTTATCCTCTTTTGTGAAGAGAAGACTCGGGTCAGAATTTCTTGATTATGCAGTAGACCCCTTTGTGGCCGGAATCTATGCAGGGGAACCCGCTGAATTATCTGTGCGCATCGCATTCCCAAAATTGTATAATCTTGAACAAAAATATGGATCCCTGATTACGGGGGCAATCCGCAAAAAATTCGATAATAATGAAGAAAAATATCGAACCCGGTTGATTTCATTTGAAAAAGGCCTGCAGCAGCTTCCGAAAAAAATTGCAGGCTTTCTGAAGAACATTCACTACAATGCCGACGTCAGCAGAATCCAGAAAGGAAATAATGGTATTGAATTGATTGCCAACGGGGTACGATATGACCACTTTGACATAGTACTGGCAAATATACCACTCTACAGGATCCACGAACAACTGATCAATGGCGGGGGCGAATTGCAAAAAAAAATCAATATTGCCTCATATCCGCCGCTGTCAGTTATACTGACAGGCTATAAACGAGAACAGGTAGAACATCCACTGGACGGGTTTGGCTTCCTGGTACCATCTGTAGAAAACAGAAAAATTCTGGGTGCACTGTTTAATTCAAGCCTTTTTCCAAACAGGGCACCATCAGGCCATGTCTTGTTGACCACATTTGTCGGTGGATCGCGTCAGCCGGAAATAGGTTCAAAGGATACTGAAGAACTCAAAGAGCTGGTCAGTCAGGAGCACCAGGAATTGCTCGGAGTATCGGGAGAGCCTCAGTTTTTAGATCATGTTTACTGGCCGAATTCAATTCCCCAGTACACAACGGAATATGACCAGGTATTGGATGCAATTGATAATATTGAAAAACAGAACCCCGGAGTTCACCTGATTGGAAATTTCAGGGGCGGAATATCCCTGCCTGACTGTATCGGGAATGGATTGAATATCATTGAAATACTGACTGATTAACCCGGATATTTGACAGATGTTTACTGGAGAAATTTCTTGGTAAGATATTCAGATTAAAGATAATCGATCTTCAATCCTGTTCAATTTCCTCACTTCTTGTTCTTCCGAACATATCAAGCAATTGCTGTAAAATATTTTGTCCGATTTTGGTAATTCGCTCTTGTCGTCCAAGTGATAAAAAACGCAACAACAGCCGAAGCTCTGCCAGCAAATATGGAGGGTCGGTTACCAGGGTTTCATTATTTAGAATAAAATCCCAGTCTATCGGCAGATCAAACTGCACACCTGCCTCTGTCATTACATTCTTATAAACATCTGCGATCATCCCATAACCAATCGTACTGGGGTGGAGCCCGTCAAGGCTAAAGATACCGCCCTGGTAGACTTTCCGTGTATTTTCATCTACCCTGATAAAATCTGTTGATAACCTGACATTTCCATTTTGTTCAACGAGATGAGTGGTTGAAGGATTTTTTTTCAGAGCACTAATCAAACCGTCGGGAAATGGTTTAATCGAATTTACGCCCATGCGCCGTCTTGCAACTGCAGAAACATGTTTGCCGACAGGAACGACATGAAAACCAAATTCCTCAGCGAGATTTCGAATAATCATATTATATCGGTCGATCAACTGATCCAGAAGAATGGCTTCTTTTTTTGTCAGATGCGGATGTTTGTCAGGATTAAAATCGTCATCCCAGATCCAAAAACGGGTATAGTAATCGAAATAACCGGTATGTTGTTTTTCACGGTTTTCATTTACACCACGGGTAACAGGAGGGATTGTCATGTAAGGGAGTGTGGGTACGAATACATTCGGGATATTCAGCGGAGCAATCTTTTCATAGAGATGCCTCATCTCCAGTTCAAAATGTTCAGGCCTGTATACGGTAAAATCACGTTCATAGCGATGTTTATCCATAAATCCGTAATCAGTAAATATCACTTTCAGTGAACTGAGTGCTCCGGCAATATTATTGTGCCCGGTACATACGATCAGGTTTTCAACCCCTCCATCATCATTGAGCCGTTTCAGGTTGCCGATCTGGCTGCAATTCTCATATTTCGAATTGAACCCCGGATTCAGTACAAGCCGTCCGGTAATATACATTGCATGATCCGGCAGTACACTGAAAATTGAATAACGAGGTTTGTTTTCATATAGATACTCCCTGCATTTTCTGGAAGTCATCAGCCACGAATCGTTGGCGGCAAATCCCCAGACACCCTGATTATGATAGGGGATTTGACGCATTTTGTGCAGATGATTGCTTTCATCTTCCCAGTAATTCTTAATTCTTCGCAGTGTGGAATAGAGGCTTTTTGTTACGGGCAGATATTGATTCCAGTTAATGGAATCGCCAAACTCTTCAGACAGCCCGCGGACCAACATTTCAATATTTATCGGTATACCGGCCTGGGCTGCGAATGACGGGGAATCGAATCTTGTATTATGCCCAAAACTGCGGGCCAGTAATGCAGGGAAACTGAGGTCGGTGCGATAAACCCCGCCGTTTTTGAACCCCTGTGCCATGCTGTCCCCGATAGCCACTAATTTGTGTTTATAGGAACTTTTTCTCTTTCTCATCTGTAAGAATCGTATCTCATTATTTTCCTGTGAATATATGTATCTTCAAGCATATCAAATCAAATAATACAATGACAGTTAAAAAATGTAGTAAAAGCGGTTCAAATAAGGATGAAATAATTGATGCACTGAATGGGACACTTATTGTGGGTGGCAGTATCGTCATTCCCCATCTGCGTCATGCAATCGGCACCATTGAACTTCTTGAAAAAGAGGGGTTACTGTGAGTTACCGGCCGGTTCTTTATGTTATTTTAGCCTGTCTTTTGATACAGTTTGTATTTACCCGGGAAATCCGGGGACAGATGATGCCTGAAGAGTACGGCCTCGGAGTACAGTCATCGATTATTCCGGTAGCAGGATATAGTTCAGATTATGGATTGTTCGGAGGCGGATATGTCCAAAGAATCAATTATGGAATTATGGTCAGGCCATTTGTAAGCAATACAGCGATCCGGTTTACAATGTCGACGAAAGGAAATATCATCAGTAAGGTGGATTATGAACGAACGACCACGTTTGGAACTGATATCCGAAGCAGAGTGCTGTTTGACGGGTTGCGCCTGCTGAGTACGACTTATTTTGGGATTGGAAATGAAACTGAATTCTCATCTGTTGATTACGGAGATGATATTTACTTTTTTGAAGAACGTACACTGAGTCTTCGGTATTGGGGCAGAAAAAATCTGAGTGAGTTTGGCAATCAGGCTATACTTGATGGCCAGTTACTATTGACGGCTTCGTATAGTAACCCGGTTTCAGGGGGAAATGAAACTTTGTTAACCAATGATCAGCCCCGTGGTTATGATGGCGGATGGGTGAATAAAGCAGGGCTTGGACTAATTTTAGATCACCGGGATAGTGAATTTAACCCGACAGCCGGATACCGGTTTGAGGCAAATGCATCAGCAGCCGGCACGTTGACCGGCAGTGAATACAGTTTTACCAGCTATTATCTTGAAGCCCGGGGGTATTTCTCGCCAGTCCGGGATCTGGTCATTGCCCAGAAACTTGAATTTCAATATGCAGCAGGGGATATCCCATTTTGGGAGCTGCCGGTTATCGGGAACGAACTCGGGCTGCGTGGCTACCCGTTGAACAGGTTCAGAGATACGAACGCCCTGTTACATATCATTGAATTGAGAGCCTGGCTATTCGGGATTTTAGATAACCAGATTCGTTTTGGGGCTCAGGCTTTTTTGGATACCGGAAGGGTATTATCATCGGATAACCGGTTCACTGACATATCCAGGGATTTAAAACAAACATATGGATTTGGCGGAGCGATATCATTATTGAATCCGGATTTTATTTTTCGGGGTGATATCGCATTTTCAGAAGATCTTTACAGAATTTATCTGACTGTTGGATATCTGTTTTAAAAGTTGTTTACCTGAATTGATTACATTATCTAACATTTTACTGATACC
>SLKH01000350.1 GCA_007134665.1 Balneolaceae bacterium | reverse complement strand
TCTGAGATCTTCAACTCGTTCAAAACCCTACTATTTTTAACTTCACATCGTGTTTTGAACCATCCATTTTCACATTGATCCGTGCGGGTTTTTTATTAAAAGAGACATTCTTGTTATCAATTTTCCCCTCTAAACGGCCGGACTGCAGCTTATCCGGGTTCTCAATTTCTATTTGATATACAGTTTTGTCATCCCTCAGCAAAATATCCATTCGATAACCCGGCCACTCCTGCGAGATCGATGGATTTAATAAAATCGCATCTTTTTCCAACCTGAAACCGAGTATAGATTCAAGAATAACCCGATACATCCATCCTCCTGAGCCGGTGTACCATGTCCAGCCCCCCATTCCTGTAAGCGGCTGTTCACCATAAACATCAGCCGCAACGACAAAAGGCTCGACTTTATACTGCATCACCTGCTCTTTGTTCAGAGCATGGTTGACCGGATTGATCATTCTGAGGTACTTCACTGCTTTTTCACCCATACCCGATTCAGCCAGGGCTTTGATAACCCACAACGCCCCATGCGTATACTGGCCGCCATTCTCACGAACACCGGGAATATAACCCTTAATATATCCGGGATTTTTCTCCGTCTCATCAAACGGCGGAGATAATAAACGAATGATTTTATCGTGCTCTGAAATCAGATGCTTTTCGACGGAAGCAAGTGCTTTACTTCCCCTGGTTTCGGAGGCTACACCCGAAATTACCGACCATGCCTGGGAAATTGCATCTATTTTGCATTCATCATTAACAGCAGAGCCAAGTGGAGTCCCGTCGTCATAATATGCACGTAAATACCAATCTCCATCCCACCCATGTTTGTTCAGGTTTGATTTCAATTCTTTTGCTGTTTTCCGGTATTGTTTCGCACGTTCGGGATCATCCATCTGCTTGCAGATCTTTGCAAAATGAACCAATATATTGTACATGAAAAATCCGAGCCAAACACTTTCTCCCTTGCCGTGTTCACCAACCCGGTTCATCCCGTCGTTCCAGTCGCCGGCGCCCATCAAAGGGAGTCCATGTTCACCAAAATCGAGAGAAACCTCAATCGCTTTGCAGCAGTGTTCATAGAGAGTCCCTTTGTCATTTGACAATTCCGGTTGTAAATAAACTTCATGTTCATAATCCTCCAGTACGCGTGCTGTGATATAAGGAACCTCTTCCTTCAGTACTTCAATATCTCCGGTACTTTCAATATAGAAATCAGTTACAAACGGCAGCCAAAGCCTGTCATCTGTAATTTTGGATCGGATTCCCCGGCCTGTTGGCGGATGCCACCAATGCAAAACATCCCCCTTGCTGAACTGGTTTGCTGCATGAATAAGTAACTGATTTCTCGTCAGGTTTGGATCCACATAAAGTGCGGCCATTGAATCCTGCAACTGATCACGAAAACCGAAAGCACCTCCTGCCTGATAAAAGGCAGTTCTTGCCCACATTCTGCTCGACAGGTTCTGATACATCAGCCAGCCATTGAGCATCTGGTTAATAGACGAATCCGGTGTTTCCACCTGAATGCGAGTCAATTTTGACTTCCATTGATCTTTCACCAATTCGAATTGAGATTCAATCTGATCAGGATCAGAATATCTTTCTATGACGGATTCAGCATCTTTTCTGGTCCGGCTTTCACCCTCAAGGAAGTAAAGAGACACTTTTTCCCCCGGAGAGATTTGAATGAGTGTCTGAAATGCTGCACAAGGGTCACCGCTATTGACCAATTCATTATTCAGGCCTTCGGCCCCGGAAAGTGCAAGAGGCCTGCTCAGAGTTCGGTTACGGCCGATAAAATGAGTGCGGTTTGTTGTATATTTCAATTCACTTTCGGCGGCAGAATTCAGAATTGCAGAAAAAGCTGAACGCCCTGCAAACTCATTGTTATAATGGTTAGCCGCAAAAAGAGTTCTTGATTTTCCGGAAAACTCGGAAATAACAAATCGTGATGAAGCCAATCGATCAATTCCCAGTACACGATCCAGGTACCTGAATACAGATAATTTTCTATCTTTTGAATCTTTATTCGTAATCGTGAGTTTTGAAATTTTCAAAGCACCTTTGGCCGGTACAAACTGGATAAGCTCCTGCTCCAGTTTTTGTGACTGATGCATGAACCTGGTATATCCAAACCCGTGAATAACACGGTAATCACCAGAGCCCGGCACCGGACCGGGAACCGGCGACCAATAGCATTTACTGTCTTCATCCCGGATATAAAATGCTTCTGAGTGTGGGTCTTCAACCGGATCATTCGACCAGTTTGTGAGTTTATTCTCCCTGCTGTTCTCACTCCAGGTATAACCGGCACCACGCTCTGTAGCGGTGAATCCAAAATCCGGGTTTGATATCACATTGATCCAGGGAGCTGGCGGTACATCCGGATATCCGGTTTCATGATCCGGTTTGATTACAATATGATATTCATCACCATTTTCAGAAAATCCACCATACCCATTAAAATGCAGGAGACCGGAATCCTGAGATTCATCATCAGAAGACTTCGTGTCACGAAAATCCACTGGTTGGTAAGAATCGTTCAGATCACCATTAATCCAGGATTTGATTTCAGGTTCAGGTCGTGGCCGTGACAAATCCGGCAACTTTTTTTCAAATACTGCATGGGCTACAGTTAAAAGTAACGTCAGATCTTCATCCGGCATCTTATCTGTACGCTGAACAAAAACACCACCATTTTTATTTAAATACTCCCTGTCCATTGATGTTTCAATCGACTGCTGGATGGCTTCCTGTACTTCATCAACATAGCTCGGAGGGTGGTCATTCAGAAATAATAACTCCGCTGAAAGTCCTTTCATTCGCCAGAATGAATGGGCTTTCAATAACGTTTTCACTCCTTTAAGCTGATCAATATCATTAATTCTGAAAATGATTAATGGCAGATCTCCCGAAATACCGTAAACCCATAAATCCCTTTGTTTTTTACGATTGATGACAAGGCGTTTTTCATCCGTACGGAATCGTTTATCCGGGTACAATACATAAGAAGCCAGTTTCTGAAAATAGTGTGACTGCTTTGAAGTTATAGCCAGGTGGTTAAGCTCAACCGAACCATATACTTCTGCAAGATCAAAAACCCGATTGGTTGCGTACTGATTGTCATACGTATCAGCCATTTTCACAGCTTCTTCCCGGCTTTTTGCAAAACCCAGGCCAAATGTAAACTGAACCTTTTCACCCGGGCCGAGTGTGAATTTTTTCCTCAGGCTTACAACTGGGTCTGATACATTACCCAACGAACCTTTCAGGCGCCCTCCTTCATCCATTGCAGCTGGATGACTAAGAGACCGACCTCTTCCAATGAATGCAGAACGTTCCGTCTCATACTGTAACGGCTCGGTCAGATCATCCTGTTCTCTGCCTGCAAATGTGTGTACCAGCCAAAGTGTTTCATCCTCTTCGCTCCTCGGCCGCCGCCTGGCAACAAGAGCATGATGTTCAGCGAGGTAATCGGTCTGTATAAACAATTTTGAAAATGCGGGGTGCGAACGATGATCAGCCAATCTGTTCAAAACAACTTCGGCATAACTGGTCACTTCAAGAGTACGATTCTTCTCTGAATAGTTTGTGAGTGTCATTTTACGAAACTCCATTGCATCATCGGGTGATACACAGATTTCCGTTGTTGTTTCTATCCATTCATCAACCCTGGATGTTACAATTTTTCCATTATGGTACCAGCTGTCGTACCGGTCTGGTTTCCGTTTCACCGGCTGATGCATGGATGACCAATATGTACCAGTCTGCAGATCTCTCACATAGAAAAACATCCCGAGCGGATCGGTTGTTGGGTCGGGTTCCCACCCGTTAAGGGCAATATCATTAATTTTAGAGACCCCGGAACCTGTATGAGAAACTGCCGTGGAGTATTTACCGTTTGACAGCAAAAATACTCTTGGTGGGCTGCTGTCGATCTGATCTATTCCAACATGTTCGACTACATGCTGAACAGTTTCCTGCTCTCCGGATTCGAGCTCCACTTCAATCGGATGAGGCTCTTTAATCGGAACTCCCCGTGGTATTTTTTCCTGCAAAATAAGTTCACACCCCTGAATTCTTGGATCAGAATGGAAGTAATCATGTATCCGCCAGTCATTAATCATATTTTCAATGGCTATCAGTCCCATACCATGATGATGTGCCATGTAGGTTTTTACCAACTCATAAGATTGTTTATCCTGCATTCTCGAAGGGGTAAAATCGATCGCATCATAAAAGCCGTGTAAACCAAACCCCCCGATTTTTTTAATTTCTTCCAGGTTTTCGAGAGATTTATCCGGATCAACCATCAGTGATAACAATGTTGCATAGGGAGCAACAACATATTCTTCAGCCAGCCCCCGCTTAAGGCCAAGGCCCGGTGCTCCGAATGCCCGGTACTGGTAATGCAAATCGATATTTAAAAAGTAATAAGCACTTTCAGAAAAGCCCCAGGGCTGATTCCGGCTTTCTCCATACTCTCTCTGCCACCTGACTACATTCTCATATGTGTGATTGATTAATGTGTCAGGATAGGAACGCATGAACAGCATCGGCATAAGATACTCAAACATGGTTCCGCCCCAGGAGAGCAGTATTTCATTTTTATTGAGACTGGTCAGGCGCCGGCTCAACCTGAACCAGTGCTCAACAGGAATATCCGCTTTTGCAATGGCTATGTAGGAAGCGATACGTGCTTCGCTGGCTAACAAGTCATATGTCCCCTTATCAAGCTGTGCTTTTTCAACATTGTACCCGATACTGAAAAGCCCGCGTTTTTTCAGATAGAGGAATGAGAAATCCATCTCGTCGACAAACTTTTCACAGACAGTTATCACCTCTGCCGCCTGTTTCTTCCACTTTTTTAATAACTGCCCGGATGTTTCATAATCCGTCTCATTTTCGATCAGGGTATATAGTTCCTCCACTGAATACTTGTCAACATCGATCTCATCCGGAAGTGTCAGGTTTCGAAACTCATAAATCGTTTTTTCAATTTGGCGGAGCGGACTATCCAGCCAGTAATACAGATCTTCCATCTGCTGATCAGCCAGCCGGCTGCCCAAAGGTAACAGGTCAATTGAATTGAGGCTTGTTGCATCTTCCTTCAGCGATCTGAGCAGATCCATTTTATCCGGCTTTTCCTCCGAATCCAGCTTCTCCAATTTTTCGAGGATTGAAGTAGTAAAATGGATAAGCCGCTGGATGGAGTCGTCCGGTAATTCACCGCTGATCCGATATTCATCAAAAATATCCCTGACAGTCAGGGTTGTATCCCTGATCCCCTTCCATATATTCCGGTTAACTCCCCTGGTTTTCATCTCTTTTTTGACCGCTTCCTTTATTACAATTAATCCCGCTGCCAGGTTACCGGAATCTACGGTTGAAATATACCTGGGGTTTAGAACTTCACCCAGTTTAATGTCATACCAGTTGTAAAAATGGCCATGATACCTTTCAAGCTGATTCATCGAATCCAGTGTTCTGTTTACCCGTTCCAGCAGTTCTCCGAACGTGATATAACCCATATTATAGGCGATCTGAGTGGATACAAGAGCGAGGCCTATATTTGTTGGTGACGTTCTGTCAACCGGATTCAGGGACGGTTCTTCCTGGTAATTATCCGGCGGAAGACACGAATGGTCCTCATTCACAAACCGCTCGAAATAGAACCAGGTTCTTCTTGCAATCAATCGAAGCGATCGAATATCATCCTCACCGATCGGGACTTTCTTCTTTTTCAAAGGCTGACTTACATACCAAAGATAAACCGGAGAACAAACCCATATCAGGAAAAAAGGCCCAATAACCCACAGCGAATGTGGAGCCATCATGACAGCTGTAATTAATATCGCCACTGCAAACAGAACCGGGAATATCATTGACCGGATATATGCACCCATAGAGTTCGGGCTTGTTCTTTCAGTGTGAGAAGCTGTTCTCCATTCAAGCAGCCATTTCTTTGAGATTTTTATCCTGTATAAAGACCTGAAAATTGCATCCAGGTATGTAATCGCCTGGTGCGGCAGAATAATCAGAGTAAACAGAGACTGAATGGTGTTAATTTTCAGGTTAGCTCTCACCTTCTCGACATAGAGCTTCCATCTTACTCTGGCCGGACGGTTTAATAAATCACTTGAGAGAGTTACATAAATCGGAAATGCAAGTATACCAAAAGCTGCTGCCGTCCAGATCCAGGCGTTTCCGGGCAGCCAAAACCAGCCTGCAATAAAGAAAATGGTGAGAAAAAACGGATTCAGTGTACGCCGAAGATTATCAAATATTTTCCATTTGGAAAGCAGGTTGATTGTATTCTCCTGCTTTCCGTCCCTGGCCGGCACCTTTGAAAACAGCCATGTTGCAATTTGCCAATCCCCCCTGGCCCAGCGGTGATTACGGTTACTGAAGCTGGCATATGTAGAAGGATAATCATCAAATAACTCAATATCAGTAGCCAACCCAGCTCTTGCATACGTACTTTCAATCAGGTCATGTGAAAGTACCCTGTTGTCGGGGAACCGGTTATCTAAAACTTTATGAAATGCCCTGACATCATATATCCCTTTTCCGGTGAACACCGCTTCACCTGACATGTCCTGGTAAATATCGGATACTGCCGTTGAATACGGATCGATGCCGACATTACCGGAAAAAATTCGTGAAAACCAGGTTTGCCTGGCTGATTCAGGAGGGATGGATATCCTTGGCTGAACTACTCCGTATCCCCTGGTTATGCGCTTTTCTTTTGGGTTATACCACGCCCTGTTCATCGGATGGGAAATCGTTCTGACAAGGTCTCTTGCGCTGTCAGGTGGCAGTTTGGTATCTGCATCGAGCGTGATCACAAACTGAACCGGCAAAGATTGGATTGAATCTATAAAATCCCCTTCGATCAATGTATAGGACGTTTCCTCTGAAGAATCGCACAGCAACCTGTTGAATTCTTCAAGCTTACCCCGTTTTCTTTCCCATCCCATCCATACATTTTCCGACTCATTCCACAACCTTTCCCTGTGCAGAACAAAAAATTTATCGCCAAATCTGGAATTGTATTTTTTATTGAGTTCACGTATTGCATCCGAAGCAGCATCAAGAATTTCCTGGTCGCCTTCAAGGTGCTTATCTTTTGCATCGGTAAAATCACTTAACAGGGCAAATTGAAGTGACGGATCCGTATTTGCGAGAGAACGAATTTCAAGAAACTCAACCTGCCTTCGCACGTCGCCGGGTGATGTAAACATTGTCGGGACGACGACCATGGTTCTTGCTGAGTCAGGGATTCCATCTTCATACTTCATTTTCGGAAGAATTCTTGGCGGTAGAAAAAAAGCAAAAAACCGGTTTATAGCAGAGACTGACAAGTCCATTGCCGGAAAAAGTGCAATCAGAATCAGTGCAACCGACATACCAATCGAATCACTGATCGCACCTGTCGCGAGCCACAGAATCGCCAGGAGAACAAGTGTATGCAAACCGATTGCCACCAGATACAGAGAAGTTTTTTGCTCAAGTTTCAGGTTAATTTTCTCCTTTATAGGCATCTTATATCCGGATTCACTTACAATTTCCCGATATCCCTCACCAATCAGGAAATATCCTACATGATTTTTGACCAGATCAGGATTTTGTAGCGTATCTGACGGAGCAGAACTTTTCTCATTGGATTTCTTTTCAGTCATCAACAGAACGAGTTCGGCAATTTCTGTCTCAGAATGGCCGGACCTGCGGCTTAGTTGTTCCACAACCTTTCGATACCTGTCTCTTGTCTGGAAATCCATCAACGGATAGTGGCCGGCGGGGTCGAGCCTGAGAATCTGATCAACGATCGAGCATTCTTCAGCAAAATCCTGCCAGTCGGTTTCGGAGGTGTAGCGCAGTGAAGCAACAGCATTTTGAATACTAACCTGTAATCTCGACTGCATTTGCGCTTCGATATGAAAGGCTTCATCAAGAGTCAAATCGTATTGTCTGACCCGGTAGTTAAACCAGCGTTTCTGTTCATCATACAGATACCCGGATGATTGTAGCTGATTAAACAGTTCAATCAGGTGTAGTGGTGCACCGGTTTTATTTGAATATGAATTTACCCAGCCGGAAATCTGGTTTGTAACTACCCCCGGTTCATCAGAATCTTTTTCTTCGAGAATTTTGATAAAATCGAGGACATCTGACCGAACTTTTTTACGGTACAGAATTCTTTTTGCTTTGTTAGCCAGGTTTTGAATCAGTATCAGCCTCACCATGATCGGGACAGCCCAGATTTCACCCTGCATCAGTGTTCTGACTTCCTGATAACTTTGAATGTATTCACTCAATACATTTACATCAACCAAGTTGTCAGTATGGTTGATCAGGTTCAGCACAAGTTCATAGATTCGCGGCAACCCTTTGAATTCACCTTCACTGATAGAAGGAATACTTCTCTGGTACTCCTTTGGAAAATCGTATTCGACCTGTACAATCTGTTCCTGGATGATGTAAAAATTGTCAATAAGCCATTCGGCAGCAGGGGAGATTTCCTGATCTTTTTTAGCAAGACGCGATAGCGTTTTGTATGCTTCATTCAGAACATGTTTTGAATCGTCAAGAATTGGTTTAACCTGCCTGATCACCTTGCTATCGGATGCAAGGTTATGTTTCTCCGCAAGATTTCTTGAGCTCTCTCTTAAAAAATCAATATTAAAAGAAACTGTTGAGTTTTCGATCATGTCGATAAAATCTGTTTAGGAACAAGTTGCTATACTATTCTGAAATAAACTTTTTCCAGTGGCCTGAATTTTCAAACGATTAATTAGTCAGATGACTTCATTATCGTAAATAATATCATCACTGCAATGTTTTTATACTCAAAGGATTTTTCGACATTGAATGAGGGGAGAATCATTACAAATTCACACCTTGAAGTACAGGATAGAACTGAAATAAGGATGGATACTTTAGACGTTACGATACTGCTAAAACAGTAATTAGATTCCTGAGTTCAATTTTTCAAGTTTTAGAAATTTTGGGCTCTGAAAATAATGATATAAATACCATATAATTGATGATTATCCGAAATCTGATGCATAACTTCAGATCGAAATACTGCAATCGAGTAATCTGAGATCAGTGATCATAGATATATCACGATCATAATTCTATTTATTCGGATTTCATGGTTTATACATTCAGTATCGTGATACTCTTATTCTTCCCTGTGTCAAATGACTCCGTACATGCCGGGGATGAAGTGGGTATTTTGCATTCCAGTTCCGAGATGCTGATGCTCCAGAGTCCCTCCCGTGAACTCAACTACCTGCAGGTTTATACCACTTATGAACCCGGGCCCGGGCCTGGCATCTATGGACAATATGTGCTCACCCTATTCCCGCCAGGTTATAAAACCACTACTCTTGGCTGGAAGTCACAATTATTCGGCTCACTGGCTTATACATATGATATTGAACTTGATTTGATGGGATATGAGCGCATCTCATTCACTCCGGAACTATTTTCTGATTTTGAACCAAATCGAATTTTAAATGAAGCCAATGTGGATGAACGGCGCAGTGGTGGCAGCCTGCTGACTACTTACCAGCGCCGATTCAGGGATGAGTATCACCTCAGCCAATACCTTAAATTACAACACATGCGGGTGTGGTTGAGGCCGGAAGAAGGGCATTCTTCACTTACTGATATATCATCTGTTTCCACAGGCCCCCGGTTCACCCGTTCGGCATTGACCGGTTTGCTACCAGCCGATATCCTGATTGAAGGACATTTTACGATCGGGCTGGATCATAAACAAAATTCGATATACAACCGGTTTCGACTTGGGAACAGGCTTCATCTGACTTTTGGCAGTGGTTTTGCATGGAATGGAGAGCTTAAAGGTGAGTGGGCCGGACGAAATGTGCCGATTTTTGAAAACCCATCCTTCGGCGGTTCATTCAGTGTCCGCGGGTACAGTCAGGATGAATTGCTGGGACGCATCCAGCTTACGACTCAGCAGGAATTGTGGGTGCCTGTACCCGGCACAATGTCTTCAGTTCGCGGGCTTGGTTATTACCTGAGACATCATATACGATTTGCTGCATTTGCAGATGCTGCCATGATCAGCAGAACTGTCAATCCGGGACGATCAGGAATCCGAACCGGAACCGGCATCGGATTACGATTCAGGACGGGTGGTGTCACCTTGCGTGCCGACTGGGG
>SLKH01000015.1 GCA_007134665.1 Balneolaceae bacterium | reverse complement strand
CCTGTGCCTGCGCTAATCGCACCGGACGCTCATTAAAAGCTGCTATACCTTCAGGTCCCAGGAAGCCAATAAAAATTCCATATGCGGCACCGACGATAATAACAGGAACAGTAAATGCAGTGATAGATCTGATTGCAGTTTTACGTGTAGCCTGTCTGTCGTTTGAACATGCCAGGCTGGGGAGCATGGCAAAAGCAACACAGTTGCATGCCGTAAATGTAGCGGCAAGGCCTGCAATAGCTGCAAAAATGAAACCGAATCCGCCTCCGAGTTCGCCAAATGCTCCGGCAAGTGCTCCTGTGTCACCGATAGTCCGGCCAGCGATAAAATCACGGCCAAAACCGTCAACAAGGTGAAAATTCCAAAAACCGGCAATCAGAATGCCTGCAGTAACGACAGAGAAACCCATCAGCAAACGTTTTTTTGTTTCGTATTCTGTCAAGAAAGGATCAGGTATCAGATTTGATTGAGTGTTTTGATTCATGGTATTTTGTGTTATCGGTGAAAGGCGTGGGTATATTTGAATAAACAATTACCTTGATTCCGCATTTTGATAAAGTTGAAACGGGGAGTGTCATATAAATTAGTCACCTTTTTTTGCGAATATATATTAAACAGATATGTATAACAAGTGGGTGACGTTATTTTAAATGTATAACTTGCATCCTGTAAACACACTTTTATGAACATTGATAATGTGTAAATTCATATAATTAAATAAGATGCCAATTTATAACAAGTGGGTGACGTGATTTTGGAATTGGAATATTAATCTGAAAGGCGCCCCTTCGACTGACGAGTTACTCCACCCAGATGTACAAATCTATACATATCACTCGTCTGTCGAATTCAACGATTCCGGCCAGTGTCCTTAAACTCGACAGCCACTGTGAAAGTGGCAGCCGAGGGGGCATTAAGACTTCTCAGGCCGTGACTTTTGACTGGTTGAGTGTCCTTTTCTGGCAGATGCGGGTTTTTTCTCTGAATTTTCTTTGTCTCTCGTCAGCGGTGCAACCAAAACATCAAATACTTCTTCCGGCAGTTTGGTGTACTGTTCGGTTACCTGCTCGGCTGCAATGTCGAAATGCCATTCAACCCTTTTGGCAAATACATCCTCAAGGTTCTTAATGGCTTCCTCACCTTCCTTACTTTCGGGAGTGATACTTTTTATTGTTTTGATGATCTCCTGTTGACCAAGTAACAGCGTTTCCATCAATGCTTTGTTAGTAATGACTATATTGAGCAGCACTTTCAGAATCTGCTGATTCAGGAGAATTTTCTGCAACGGATGGTCGGGGGATTCCATCTCTTTTTTTTCCACCCGTTCCGGGAGGTCGTAAACTCCGCGGTGAACCCTTTCAAGTAAACCCATAGTAGTCATTTCGGAGAGAGCACTTCTCGCATTGTTATAGTCAAGCCCGGTTTTTTTCACAATTTCCCGGATTTGCATGGAGTCACCATGTTCTTCAAGTACTTGGAGAATTTTTGCACGTCGCGGTGAAAGCTCGTTTGGCTGTGTGCTCATGATATTTGAAATACTTTAACGAATAGAAATATGATAGCAAATATACAGTTTTAAACATAGGACAATACACTTTTTAAATGAAATGTAAAAACCTGCACCTTAATGTTTTTATGGATTTAAGAAAATCGTATGTCGAATTCAACGATTCCAGCGAGTCTCCTTAAATTCGACAGCAACTGTGGAAGTGGCAGCCGAGGATGGCTATCGTATGAGCATCATTTTTTTAATTTGTGATTCGTCACCGGAATGGACACGTACATAATAGACACCAGGAGTGTATCCATGAAGTGATATTCTGGCTTCCCTGCTGTTAATACTTTTTCTGTAGAGCAACTGTCCGATTACCGTAAAAATTTCAATATGGTCAATTGTTGCAGCAGAATTAATGGTAAACTCGCCTGATGAAGGGTTGGGATAGAGGCTGACAAACCCGGAGCCAACAGGAGTACCGCCAATATTCAGTTCAACTGTTGTGGGTTCAGAGATATGATACCCAGCTCTGACTCTGTAGGTAAACGAATCTATTCCTGTCCGGCCGGTTTCAGGCATGTAAGTAAAGCTGCCATCCGGTTCCAGGTTTACCATACCAAATTGTGGAGTTTTATCGAGTATGGCGGTTAACGGGCTGCCATCCAGGGAAAGATCATTGATGAGCACTCCTTCTTCGGCTGGTATATGATTGACATGATCAGCCGATACTTCGTAAGAATCAGTGACTGCGATCGGATTGCCCGGAAGTGCAATCAAATTCTCCTTTATAACATCATATGATGCTTTTTTATACTCGACAGCATCCATTGTATTTGTCCAGGGATCCCATAAGAATCTCTCTGAGGTTTCTGCTTCGTAATCATTATAAAATATTCCAACACTGATGCCATCCGAAAGCCTTGTCTCGGTTTCGGGTGTATTTCGGTTATCATGTATTACTCTTGCCTCACTTGGGTCGGTAAAATTGATTAAAGACCAGGGAAGCCTGATTTCAACCCGGTCATCATATAACCTGACCCCGTCAAGGCTGCT
>SLKH01000375.1 GCA_007134665.1 Balneolaceae bacterium | reverse complement strand
TGCTGCCGCTGGACACCAAATGCTGTCACCACTACATCATCCAGCAAACGAACATCAGCTTCCATTTCAAAATTGAAAGTGGTGTTATTTGCACTTACGGAAATCTGTCGGTCTATTGCTCTGTATCCGATGGAACTGATACGCAGGGTATAAGAACCATGCGGAACATTGCTGATCTCATAACGGCCGTCAAAATCGGTAGCATCACCGGTTTGAAGTTCTGTTATGAATACGTTTACCTGCGGAATCGGTTCACCGGTATCCGCATTTGTAATCGTACCTGTTATCGTACTCGATTGCGCGAAAGCAAACGAGAAAGATACCAGTAATATTACTGAGCTTAGTAGTAGCTTTTTAAGCATACATGTACCTCATCTTTGTTGATTTTAGGGTTAAATAAAATTGGTTGCAGAGTAGCTATCCAGAGTGGCAGTGTGGAGAGTGGAATACACAAAATTTTCCTGTAAATGAATTTTTCATCTTTGATACTACTGGTATGATGTTCATACCAATATCGTAAAGGTGAGTTCTCCAAAATAGTCATAATGGATACTAATAAATATTATTCCTTCAGTTACTGATCGACATATCGAACAACCAACATAAGTCAAAATATCTATCGTATTGGCCAAGCTTCACTTACAATAACTTGCAAAAATTGTTTATTCCGCTTCTCCCTTACACATTTTTTGCCTAGGCCAACTTATAAAAAAATTCGTTCTGCATATTCTACCAATTCACGAGCAATGTAATTTTTTTCTAACATTAAAACAACAGGAATTGCAATTGACTAATTAAACTGCACCAATTCTTAAACCTAATATAGTCGTCAGATATTTTTACCCTTCGTGCAATGTTGCCATTATTCTAATAATAATTTTAGGTTAAAGAATTTTATGAACTATAAAGATAAATACATGATCATAAAAACTTAGCACACGCAAATGAACTTTTTGAACAATCTGATTTTTCAGACCTGTTCATGATGCTTCCTGAATTCCCTGGTTTCATTTTCACTTATAAAAATGTTTTCTGTATAACGTGTCTCCTTCGGAACCACTTTGAGCAACCATCCGGCACCGAGAAGAATTAAAATAAAAGCAAATAACCCGATCGTCTGTTCCAGTGATAAAAGATTAAATTCGAGTATCAGTGATGCTGCAGTGACTGATATCGATTGCGCCAGGGTAAACAGCAGCCAATCGGTACTAAATGCTCGTCCCCGGAATGTATCGGGTGTTCTTCGCTGAAGCAGCACGGTGCTCATCACCCAGTTTGAACCTGATGCCATGTGTGCAAACATCACAAGTAGAAACATCAGCACCAGGGAATTTGTCAGGCCAACTGCCAGGTAGAACAGGCCGCAGAAAACCATACTCCCCCCCATAGCCATAATCCAGCTTCCTTCTTTTTTGAAAATTCTCCGTCCCGCAACAGGCCCGATCCCGGTTCCGATACCCCTTGCGGCATAGAGCAAACCAAGCCCAACACTTCCCATCATCAGGATCTCCTCAGAAACGATAATCAACAGGTAAACGAGGGCACCCAGACACATCGTCATCGTACCTTTTGCGAGTGCAGGCCTCAAAACGTGTCCGTTTTTCATTAGATAAACGAAACCTTCCTTTATTCCAATCAGTGGATTGCGCGTTCTCTTTTTTTCTTCATCCGACATCTCTTCCTGGGGAATGACTGCCAGATAGATCACCCAGGCGGAATAAAAGTAGGTGATGCTGTTAATTATGAATACAAGATCCGTACCCAACCAGGCTGTTGCCAGGCCGCCGATTGCCATACCAGTGGTAAAAATAACACTCCAGGATGCGGCTGACAGGATATTTGCATTCACCAGCTCATTTTCAGTTGTTACATTCGGAATCGATGATGTTTTTGCCGGCTGAAATATGGCAGAAACCATCATCTGCAGTGCTGTGAGAAGATAAGCCAGCCACAACGTTTCGTATGAAATAATCAACAGAAAACCGAGAACAATAACACCCCTCGACAGGTCGCACCAGACCATCAGGCGTTTACGGTTGAACCTGTCTGTTATATACCCGGCAATTGGTGAGAAAAAAGCCAGGCTGAGCATTTTAACCACAATAATCAATCCGAGAAGAAATTCAGATCCGCTGTACGTTTGAATCAGCGCATAAATTGCCAGGATACCAAACCAGTCGCCAAAGTTGGATATAACCTGGCTTAACCAGAGTAACCGAAAGTTCCGGTTATCACGAACGAGATCTATGTATGGTTGTAGTTTGGTTTTCACAACAGATTAATACTGAAATAACAGGCCAGCAGATTACAATACAGATATAAACTTGAGCCTTCCAAAGCAGACAGGAAATTACCCTATCCCGGTGCTTCCAAACCCGCCTTCTCCCCTTTCCGTTTCCTCAAGTTCAGTCACCTCCCTGATGGCCACCCGGGTTACAGGTGCAATCACCATCTGGGCAATCCGGTCACCGTGATTTACTGTAAAAGGTTTCTCTCCAAGATTTACTGCAAGTACTTTTACTTCTCCCCTGTAATCCGAATCGATGGTACCGGG
>SLKH01000174.1 GCA_007134665.1 Balneolaceae bacterium | reverse complement strand
TATTCTGGACCGTCAGGGGAGCGCAGGTACTGCTAACCCTGTCGGCATTTCTCATAGCGGCAACATACCTGGTGATAAATTTACGTTATCTTGCCGACCGCTTGCGAAGTGTCAGTTTTAGCGGTACCCCATTGCAAAATCTGAATATAAATCTTGCACTTGAAAGCCATCACAAGCAGATGAAACTTCTGTTTACATTTGTGGCTCTATTTATCGCTTTTATATTTTCAGTCGGTTTCTATATAAGCTGGGATGATTCCCTTCGATTTCTGTGGAATGTACCATTCGGAGAGACTGACCCGCTGTTTGGCAGAGATATCGGTTTTTACCTGTTTCAGTTACCCTTCTGGGAGCTGATCCAGACTTCGCTCACGATTCTGTCTTTTCTCGTTTTAGCATTTCTTGCCATTGCCTATATCTTCACAGGGTTATTGGGCGGAAGTACCGGACAGGGAATTCAGGCAAGCTCTAAAGTAAAGAATCACCTGAAGTTAAACGGTGCTTTCTGGCTGGCTATGCTTGCATGGGGTTTTTACCTTGGCAGATACAATCTTCTGCTCAGGCCGGATGGATTGATTTTTGGTGCCGGCTATACCCATGTAAATATTGAACTCCCAACACTTTGGATTCTCACAGTTCTTTCGCTGCTTCTTTCAGTCATATTACTTGCGGGGAATTGGATACGTTCGAATAAAATCATACCGGCTCTTGGTGCATTAATTATCATTGTAATGGTGCTTGGACGAGTGGTGATTCCGGGAGCGGTTCAGAAATTCAATGTAGAACCAAATGAACTTGAATTGGAACGGCCATTTCTTGAGTATAACATTGAAATGACGAGATTAGCCTTTGGCCTGGATCAGATCAGGGAAATTGAATACCAGGCAGATGATACTCTGACAATCTCTGATATCCGGAATAACCAGGATGCCATCGACAATATACGGTTATGGGATCCCCGCCTCTTAATTCAAACCTATAAACAGCTACAGGAAATCCGTTCGTATTATGAGTTTTACTCAGTCGATAATGACCGTTATACGATTGACGGTAATGTGATACAGACGATGTTGTCTGCCCGGGAAATTGCCCGCACACTGCCGAGCCAGTCTGATACCTGGGTAAACAGGCATATGCAATATACACACGGTTTTGGATTGGTAATGAGCCCGGTTACCGAGGCTACCAGCCAGGGTGAACCCCGGTTTTTATTACGGGATATCCCCCCTATTCCTTCAAGTCCTGATTTAAGAGTAACCAATCCGGCTATTTATTACGGTGAAAATAGCCGCAGCTATTACATCGTAAACACGGATGTCCCGGAATTACATTACCCGGCTGGTGATGAAAACATGTATACTCACTATTCCGGACAGGGAGGAATTCAAATTTCAAGCCTTTTCCGAAAACTGCTGTTTGCCTGGGAATTGGGTGATATTAATTTCCTGCTTTCAGACTATATACATGAAGAAAGCAGGCTTCAGATCTACCGAAGCGTCCAGGAAAGAATCAACCGGATTACCCCCTTCCTTCAACTTGACAACGACCCTTACCTGGTGCTCAATGAAGGGAAGCTGTATTGGATACAGGACGCCTATACTACTTCCTCCTATTTCCCCTATTCACAGAGGCATCGCAGTAACGTCAATTATATCCGAAATTCAGTAAAAATCGTGGTTGATGCTTATGAAGGTACTGTTGATTATTATGTGATTGACGAGCAGGACCCGATTTTACAGGTTTATCATACAATTTTTCCTGACTTATTTAAGTCAACAGCAGAACTTCCCCAGGGAATAGACGAGAATTTCAGGTATCCACAGGATCTCTTTGAAGTCCAACTCGAGATTTATAACAGATACCACATGACAAGGCCCCAGGTATTTTACAATCAGGAAGATCTCTGGACCCGGCCGAACGAGAAATATGCCGGTCAGCAGATGCTGATGGAACCATATTATATACTTGCCCGGCTGCCGGGTGAAGAAGAACTCGAATTTATGCTGATCAGTCCGACTACACCTGAAAACCGGGACAATATGATCGGCTGGATGGCTGCCAAATCAGATCCGGGAAGTTATGGTGATTTGATTGTTTACAAGTTACCGAAAGACCGCCTGATCTACGGACCCGCTCAGATCGAAGCCAGAATTGACCAGGATCCGGAAATATCCACCCAGATTGCTCTATGGGATCAACGTGGATCAAGGGTTATCCGGGGCAACCTGATGGTTATACCAATTGAAAATTCTTTTCTCTACGTAGAACCTGTATTTCTTCTTGCAGAGGGCGTGGATATCCCTCAATTGCAAAGAGTTATCGTCGCCATTGGTGAAAACATAGCCATGCAGCCCACAATGGAAGGTGCCATATTCGAACTTTTTGGAGATGAAGCTGACTTTCTGATCAGGGATGCTATGCCCGTTATTGCTGCCGGAGAAGATGCAGCGGATATCCCGGTTGAAGCCCTTCAAATTGATTCTCAGCAAATAGAAGAGATCCGTACGATCTGGCGGGAACTCAGAGATGCCATGGAAGGACGAAACTGGACACG
>SLKH01000236.1 GCA_007134665.1 Balneolaceae bacterium | reverse complement strand
TTAATGCTTGAAATCTCGGAGCAGAAGTTGAAAGATCTGGATGATGAGATGAAAGATTTGAGTAAAAATGAAGAACCGGAGTCAGGGATCGATTCAGGGCAGAGGAAGCAAAGTGAGAGAGCGGGGTTTGACAAGCGTGCAAATGATTACAGTGGAGGTTTGAAAAATATGCTTCGGGATAAATAAGCCGAAGCTTTAAAATTTACTCTATTCTTCTTCCATCAAAAGCTGCAGAATATTGCCGGCTGCTTCGGGTATAGAAGTGCCAGGGCCAAAGATGGCAGCGACTCCCTGGTCATACAAAAACTGGTAATCCTGGTTAGGAATTACACCACCAATGATCACCATGATGTCTTCCCTTCCCAATTTCTTTAAGTGCTTGATTACTTCAGGAATGTGGCTTTTATGGCCCGCAGCCAGGCTGGAGATACCGAGTATGTGGACATCGTTTTCGACAGCTTGTTTTGCAGCCTCTTTTGGTGTTTGAAATAATGGTCCAACATCAACATCAAATCCAAGATCGGCAAAACTTGTTGAAATCACTTTGGCTCCCCGGTCGTGTCCGTCCTGCCCCAATTTTGCAATAAGGATTCGCGGCCGCCTTCCTTCGAGTTCTGCAAATTGGTCAGCCAGTGAAAGTGTTTTTGTAAACTCTTTATCCTGTTTCATTACAGATGAATATATACCGGATATGATATTCGTTTTTGCATGGTAGCGCCCGAAAACATCTTCCATAGCAGATGATATTTCACCCAGCGTGGCAAGTGATCGGGCAGCTGTAACTGCAAGCTCCAGCAGGTTCCCTTCATTGGTTTCTGCACATTTTGTAATTGCATCGAGAGCCTGTTTGACTTCAACCTCATTTCGTTCTGATTTTAACTTTTTTAATCGTTTTAACTGGGAGCGCCTGACTTCGTCATGATCGACCTCAAGAATATCAATTGCATCTTCTTTTTCCAATCTGAACTTATTCAAACCGATTATGATATCCTTGCCGCTGTCGATTCTTGCCTGTTTGCCGGCTGCGGCTTCTTCAATCTTCATTTTAGGGATCCCACGTTTAATCGCATTCACCATACCTCCCAGATTTTGAATTTCCTGAATATGCTGCCAGGCTTTCTTTGCAAGCTGATCGGTGAGGTATTCAAGGTAAAAGGAGCCGGCCCAGGGGTCAATCGCTTTTGTGATACCGGTTTCTTCCTTAAGAAAGAGTTGGGTATTTCGGGCTATTCGAGCTGAAAAATCTGTAGGGAGTGCTATTGCTTCGTCCAGAGCATTTGTGTGTAAAGATTGTGTATGGCCAAGAACTGCAGCCATCGCTTCTATACAGGTGCGGGCAATATTATTAAAAGGATCCTGCTCCGTAAGGCTCCAGCCTGATGTCTGGCTGTGTGCTCTGAGAGATAATGATTTTGGATTTTCAGGGTTAAACTGATTCATGAGTTTTGCCCAAAGCATCCGTGCAGCCCGAAGTTTGGCAATTTCCATAAAATGATTCATCCCGATTCCCCAAAAAAATGAAATCCGGGGAGCAAACTGATCGATGTCAAGGCCGGCTTGCAGGCCTGTCCGTACATATTCAAGGCCATTTGCCAGTGTATAGGCAAGTTCGATATCAGCTGTAGCACCTGCCTCGTGCATGTGATAACCGCTGACACTGATCGAATTGAACTTCGGCATATATTCAGATGTATATTTGAATATATCCCCTACAATTCTCATTGATGGTTCAGGAGGATAAATGTACGTGTTCCTGACCATGAATTCCTTCAGAATGTCATTTTGAATCGTTCCATTCAGCTTACCGGGCGAAATACCCTGCTGTTCAGCGGCAACGATGTAAAATGCCATGATCGGAATGACTGCACCGTTCATTGTCATGGAGACAGACATCTCATCGAGCGGAATGCCATTAAACAGAATATTCATGTCGCGGATGGAGTCGATAGCAACACCTGCTTTTCCGACATCACCGGTCACACGCGGATGATCTGAATCATAACCCCGGTGAGTTGCCAGGTCGAAGGCAATGGAGAGTCCTTTTTGTCCGGCAGCCAGGTTGCGACGATAAAAAGAATTTGATTCTTCGGCAGTTGAGAAACCGGAATACTGCCTGATCGTCCATGGCCGAACCGTGTACATCGTGGAATATGGCCCCCTGAGATATGGTGGAATTCCTGCTGCAAAGTCGAGGTGATGAAGATTTTCAGAATCCTTTTTGGAGTAAAAAGACTTTACGGCGATATCTTCAGCAGTAATCCAGGATGGAGAATTCTTAGGTTGATTCCATTTGATTGAAGTTGATTGGGTATTGTACGGTATTTTGGAAAAATCGGGTCTTTCAGGTGAATTCACTGTAAGCGTTCCTCCAGTTTTTGCTGAATATTGTTTAAAGTTTCAATCATATCAGATTTATGGTGAATGAATCCATCTATACCCAGCTCACGATATTTTTCAAATTCTTCAGGTTGTCCTGCCAGTAATAGCAATGGGCGTGTTTTCATCTTATCGAATAATTCTGTACAAAATATACCAACCAGTTGTTTGTATTCTTTATCGGAACTGCTTAATACAACGATTTCAGGTTTCGTTAAGCTGATTTCATCAGTTGCCTGATCTAATGTGTCCATTCCTGTGAGTTCCGACATATGATACCCGGCAGCTCCGAGATAATTTCGGGTAAAACTTGCCCGGCTGTTTCGAATCCGGGATGTACCAAATGGCAGGATTACTACATTTATAGACCGGTCAGTATTTTTCATGAATTTTTGGATGCGGGATCTCAACTGTTCAAGTTCTTGAGTAGCATACCAGGGTTCCAGCGGGTTAATCCTTTGTTTTTGTGGTGAGTAAACCAGTTTGATGATTTCCCCGATTGCGGCACCGTCTTGAAGTGCAGATTTGATTGCCACTATGGACAGTTTGTCAGGGATGGATTCAGATGATTTAATTTGTGCGCTGGCTGCCGGGCCTGCGTGTCGTAAATCCGGCAAGTTCTCATCCGGGTTCGTATAATGATTGCTGCCAATAAATATCCGGTCTCTTTTCCGAATCTTTACAAGTTTCTCTTTCCTGGACTTTTCAACAGCAAGTTGAATAAACCCGCCTTCAAGTGCTTTGAAAAAACCTCCCTGTTTTTCAATGAATTGGAAAAAGTCCCAGCTTATATTTGCAATCTCATCTGTCAGGTATTCTATGTAGTACGACCCTGCTCCCGGATCTGAGACCCCGTTAAAATTGGATTCATACTGTAATATATGATGTATATTGCGGGATAAACGCCTTGAGAAGCCGTTTGGTTTCCTGAATCGTATATCGAATGGAAGAATACGTATCAAATCGGCGCCACCGGCAATTGCTGCCATGGATTCGGTAACAGCTCTCAGGATATTGTTATGAGGTTCAGCAACAGTTTTAGTCCAGGGGGAAGTTTCAGCAAGGATTTTCAGATTAAAATGATTGCCTGCTTCATCAGCATATGCCGAAAAAATTTTATCCATAAGAATACGAGCAGCCCTGAATTTTGCAATCTCCGGAAAATAGTATGAGCCGGATGACAAGCGTACAAAAAATGACCGGCTTAATTTTCTCAAATCAGCACCAGCCTGCCTTGCAACTGCAAGGAATTCACTGAAAATAGAGAGAGTTATACCAACTTCCTGGGTCATGGTCGCCCCGCAATGGTGATAGAAGGTGCCGTCAATACCAAGTGAACGGAAAGGGCTGCCTGCAGCTTCATTAATGGATGTTTGCAGGTTTTCTGTTGGCTGCGGCCACCTGCCGGATCGTGCGGCACTTGTAAAAGGATCGAAACTAAAATAAGCAGAGATATTTTCCGGGTTCAGGTTTTGACGTTCTATTTCATTCCAAAGCATCCCCATCAGAGGTATTGAAGCCATCCCCGTGTCAAAAAACAGAGAGTTTCCGCGAAGGTCAATTCCTTTTAACAGTTCCTGAATATCAACCTGAGTTTGAATTGGAATTCCATAAAGCCCCCCTCCGGGTAATCCTTCTATTGATGTAACTTTTGTTGTAAACAACAGGATATTGACACCGTTTTGTATCGCTTCACACGCAAGTTTATTTGATTTTATAATATCAGAAGTCGTGATATCTTCAGCGAATAAAGGCGAACCAGCTAATGTATGGGGTTCGCCTGAATGCGAGAATCCAGCCTGTACTCCCAAAAAGTTTCGTAAGTCCTCTCTTGTGTAAAAAGGTAGAGCGGAGAACCCCTCATCAGATTCCCATAGCAGAAGTTCTTTGTAATTTTCACCGTTTAGGTCCTGGGAGATAACTTTTTCCCATTCTTTTCTGGATACGGTTTTAAACTCCTTGAACAAGTTATATGAATCCAGGTGATCTTCTTCAGGCATTGATATCAATTTAATGGTTAGAACTGTTCATGAAGTTTGAATACAAATTGTTTAACTGGTACTATAAATAAATGTAAACTAACCCGGTTCCGTTTAGGAACAAAGTGTTTCAAAATAAACAGGCTAAAAGCGCTTCCATTTTTTATATTGGATAATATAATGAAGGCTAAAAATTAAATAAAAACTCATCATTTCAGGCAGGAGTAAGGATATGTCATCAGTTGATTTAACAGTACCCCCATTAACGCAACTTACCGAAGATGAGCAGATGTTGAAAGAGGCAGCATCTGATTTTGCAGAAACGGTCATTAAACCTAAAGTTCAGGAGATGGACGAAGCCGGAAGACTGGATCCGGACCTGATTACCCAATTTTTTGAAATGGGGTTGATGGGCATCGAAGTGCCGGAGAAATATCAGGGTGGTGGAGGAAGTTTTTTTATGGGTATTGTCGCGATTGAACAAATATCAAGAGTGGATGCCTCGGCCGGAGTATTTATGGATGTTCAGAATACACTTGTGAATAATGCTTTTCTGCGTTGGGGATCTGAAGAACAGAAACAACAATGGCTTCCTTTGCTTGCAAATGAGAAAGTCGGTGCATACTGCCTGTCAGAAGCCGGTTCCGGGAGTGATGCATTTGCATTAAAAACAACTGCACGAAAAGAGGGTGACAGTTTTATACTGAACGGTTCAAAATTATGGATTACCAATGCCAAAGAAGCGGAAATTTTTCTTGTTTTTGCAAATGTCAACCCGAAAGCCGGCTATAAGGGAATTACTGCATTTATCGTAGAAAAGAATTTTGATGGATTTTCAGTCTCCAAAAAGGAAAATAAACTTGGGATCAGGGCGAGTTCAACCTGTGAAGTAATACTGGAAGACGTTAGCGTACCGATGGAGAATGTACTGGGAGAGGTTGGTAAAGGTTACAAGGTGGCCATGGAAACTTTGAATGAAGGGCGGATTGGTATCGGTGCACAAATGATTGGAATCGCCCAGGGGGCATTTGATGCTTCAATCGCTTATACAAAAGAACGAAAACAGTTTGGGAAATCAATTTCAGAGTTCCAGGGTGTTCAGTTTCAGCTCGCCAGGATGGCTACTGATATAGAAACGGCCCGGTTACTGGTTTACAATGCAGCAAGGATGAAAGCTGCAGGTCAACCGTTTCTTAAAGAAGCTGCCATGGCTAAATATTATAGCTCAGAAGTTGCTGAGAGTGTTTCCTCGCTGGCTGTAGATCTTTTCGGTGGATACGGATATGTGAAAGAGTACCCTGTTGAAAAATATTATCGTGACTCAAAGATTGGCAAGATTTATGAAGGAACCTCAAATATGCAATTACAGACAATTGCAAAAGAACTGTTGAAAGGTTGACCTGGTTACACACTGCAGTTAAAGTTGTTAAAATTAAATTTTGTGATCAAATCGATTTAGGGGCAATGAAAATAACTGATCAGCCGGGCATTCTTTGACTACAATAAATTTTATGCAATTGGAACGTCTTTAAAATTAATTGGGTTCGGTTTCTTTGATTGTGGAACTTTTTATGGAAGTACTACTGTTTCACGGATAAAATACGCGATAAAGAAAGCACAGGGCTCAAAAGGATATGGATGAACAATTACAACAGCTATTAAAAGAATGCAGTAAGGATGAAGATTCATTTAAAAAACTAAAAGATAAGGTTGGCTCCCTGAATGATGAGCTGGCGCAATACAAATCCTTTCTGCAACTTCTGGAGAGGTCTATCCGCAACGATTATGACTCAATTCTTGTGACTGAGCTCGAACTCGAGGAGCCGGGCCCTAAAATTGTATATGTAAACGACGGTTTTACCCGGATGACCGGATACAGCCGGGAAGAAGTAATCGGTAAAACCCCCAGGATTTTGCAGGGTGAAAAAACAGACCGAAAGGTTCTGGATAAGCTTAAACAGAAATTATCGGAAGGACAGCCATTTTTTGGCCATACTGTAAACTACAGAAAAGATGGGTCTGAGTTTGTTAATCAGTGGGATATCCATCCTTTAACAGACAAGGATGGTAACTTGACTCACTGGGTATCATATCAGCACGATATCACAGAACGTAAACGCTCTGAGAAGAAATTGATGGACGCCCAGGTAGAGTTTGATAGTTTGCACGAAGAAGCTAAAAGTACCATGATCGACCTGGACGAACAGGGGAATATCATTTCAGCAAATAAGTCATTCAGAAACCTGGTTAATTATGATTCAGATGAATTAAAGAAATTAAAAATATGGGATCTTGTTACGGATGAGCATGTCGAGAGTTTCCATCAAAAATTTGAAGAGTTCAAGCCGGGTGATTTTGAAGATCGTCAATATGATTTGGTTTTGAAATCACAGTGCGGTAATGAAATAGAAGTAGTTGCTTTTACTAAATTATTATCGAGTAATGGCCAGAAGGTTGTTCGTGTTAAATTTCAGAACAGGTCACTTGAAAAAAGAATTGTACAGATGCTGAAAATGCGTAGTAATTCGCACAGTCGAATTTTCGATAAGAAAACTGATTTTATTTATAAAGTTAGCCGAAATGATCAAGGGGATTACAGATACACTTATATTACAGAGAGTTACAATTTTATCACAGGAGTAACTGAAGAGAAACTTACCGGTTCATCACCATTTGAATCCATACACGAAGATGACAGGGAAAAAGTAAAAAGTCATTTTGATAAAGTGATGAGTGGAAAATCGAGTGCAGAACAATACCGTATTCGAACAATAAGCGGCAAATATTTAAAGGTGATTGATTCAGCAAATCCTGTAGTCAATGATGATGGTGAAGTTATGTCAATCAAGGGTAATGTATCCATTGAAATATCCTCTGCAAGAAAAGCTGACAGTAAGAATTGAATCGAACTGTATCTGGTTTCAGTAATTCCTATCTTTAATGGTATGGATATACAGCAAAAACAAGAAAAGATTATCAGGGAATTTCAAATCCTTGGCGACTGGCAGGAAAGGTATAAATATATTATTAAGCTCGGGCAGAAACTCGAGCCGCTTGATGAAAAACATAAAGTGGATGAAAACCTGGTCAGAGGATGTCAGTCACAGGTTTGGTTAATCGCCGGGCTGGAGGATGGGAAGGTAGTATTCAGGGCAGATAGCGATGCTGCAATAACCAAGGGGCTTGTTGCATTACTGGTACGTTTTTATTCGAATGAAGATCCCGATACCATCATTTTAACCAAACCGGAGTTTATTCAGAAAATTGGTATGCAGGAGCATTTATCGCCTACCCGCTCCAATGGGTTGTTATCGATGGTCAAACAGATGAAAATCTATGCCATGGCGTATAAATCAAAATTACAACAGCAAAATTGATTTAAGTTATTGAGGTTCAAACCGGTTAGATTGGGATTGTTAAAGTGAAAACAGTTCAGAAGAAAACGAATCTCTGATCAGGAAAAGTAATACTATAATCTGCAATACGTTTTCAGGAGATGAGTATTAAAGTTTACAGGTACAAACATGTTGCATCTGTTAGGCTTATTGAAGTCCGGTTGATGAAAGGAGAAAAAATTATTGAATTCATTCTAAATTAATGAACGTTCCAGGCAGGCAGCTTCAAATAACAGTATTGAAATACCTTGTACCTCTTCTGCTATGTATGCTGATTCCGATACATGTATCGGGACAACAGCAGGGTTTTGTTTCAGGGCCGGGGATGTCGAGTGCCGACAAAGCAAATATCGAGATAAAACAGTCTCAAAATGTGATTCCGGCCGGTTCAACCACACAGATTGCTGTATTGTTAAACCTGGAGGAAAACTGGCATGTCAATTCAAACCAGCCACTACAAGACTACCTGATAGGTACGGAATTGAGGATTGAAGATGTCAGTGGCCTGCTGGTGACCGGTATCCAATATCCCCCTTCAAAAGAGTACAACTTCGATTTTTCCGATGAACCTGTCGATGTGTTTGAAGGTGAAGCACCGATTTTCGTATCCATATCAGTTTCTGAAGATCTGGAACCCGGAAGTTATCAAATACCTGCTTCTCTGCGGATTCAGGCCTGTGACAATGAAGTTTGCCTGGCTCCAACTACTGTTGAACTGAATATACCGGTAGAAATTTCTGCAGTTGGTACCGGGTATCAGGTATTGAATGAAGCACTTTTTGCAGGGTATGAACAACAGCGAGGTTCATTTGTGGATGCTCTTTCAGCTCGCGGAGGTGGTGAAATTGCTGCCTTATTTGATACCCTTGGATTATTTTGGGCTCTTGTTGGTATCTTTTTAATCGGGCTTGCATTAAATCTGACACCCTGTGTCTATCCGATGCTTTCGGTGACCGTTTCTCTGTTCGGCAGTAAAAAAGGAGAGGCCAGCAGATTGGGATACTCATTTTTTATGGCGCTGATCTATGTACTTGGAATCGTATTTATGTACAGCGTACTTGGAGTGGCAGCAGCATATACCGGAGCTCTCTTTGGCAGCTGGATGCAAAGCCCCTGGGTGTTGGCTGGCATCGGGTTACTGATTTTTGCATTAGCATTGAGTATGTTCGGCTTGTACGAATTACAGGCGCCTTCTTCCTGGATGCAGTCCCTGAGCGGAACGCAGCGTAAAACGGGGGGGATTTTCGGCCACTTTTTCTCAGGGCTGGTGGTTGGAATATTCGCTGCACCGTGTATTGGCCCTCCGATTATTGCTTTACTGGCGTTCGTTGGTGCTCAGGGTGACCCATTCTTTGGGTTTCTAATCTTCTTCGTAATGGCATTCGGGCTTGGATTTCCGTATCTCATTCTGGGAACTTTCAGCGGCCTTTTGTCAAAACTTCCAAAATCAGGTACCTGGATGGTTTGGGTTAAGAAAATCTTCGGAGTAGTACTCGTAGGCGTAGCATTGTTTTATATTGCACTCGCAATTTTACCCGGATATTCAATGCATGTGATTATTGCTACATTAATAATCGGTGGTATATATCTCGGGTTTCTTGAAAAGTCCGGACGCGGGCTTACACTATTTACAAGGGTGAAATGGGCAACCGGTATTGTCACATTGGTAATTGCTGGACTGCTGATACAAAATCTTCAGAAAGAGGGAATTGAGTGGGAAGAGTATTCAGACGAAAAGTTTGAACAGGCTATGGAACGGGGATCACCCGTAATGATGGATTTTTATGCTGATTGGTGTATCCCGTGCCTGGAGCTGGAAAGGGCTACTTTTACCGATGAAAGTGTGATTGAAGCGACTCAGGGTTTTGCAAGGTTTAAGGTGGATATGACTCAGTATGAGTCTGAAACTTCACAAAGATTGCGGGAGCGGTTCAATATCGCAGGGGTGCCTACAGTTCTGTTTATCGGTGAAAATGGCAATGAAGTAGAAGAAGCACGGGTTGTTGGTTTTTTGCGGGCCGACCGTTTTTTGGAAAGAGTTGAGATGGCCAGGACTCAGGCGACAGCCGGTACGTTTATTGGAATTCCGGAAGATTAAAACCGACAGGTGTAAGGCTGGCCTGAGCATAATAAACTGATCGGTATAAATTAACACACTTCCCCTGAGTCTGGATCGATGTAGCAGCCATCACCAGACAAAGATCTTTGCCACAAGAGTTCTTTTTCCAGGTCAACAAAATAGTTTTTGATCTGATCTTCCCCTGTAATCACTTTGCCACTTTCCCGAATGTGAGGTAATGGGTAAACAGAATCATTCCCAGGAGGATAGACTTTAGTCCGATATGCAACAACAAGATCACGGAATTTCTCCTCCAGCTCATCTGCATAAAGGTCATCAGTATTTCGATGTAGTTCGATCATAGTATGGGATTAATGTGTTTCGGATGTTTAATAATATGAACAATTCATAGTTTAAGCCAGTGGAGAGTG
>SLKH01000045.1 GCA_007134665.1 Balneolaceae bacterium | reverse complement strand
CCTGAGGCAAAACAACAAGCCCAGGATTTCGTGGATTTTCTTTATGAGCGATATGTAAAGGATGAAACAAAAAAATCCGCCAAGAAAAGTATTTTAGAGAGTTCGTTTTTTGGAATGTGGAAAGATCGGGAAGATATGCAGGATAGTACTGCGTGGGTCAGGAAGGTTCGCAAATCACAGTGGTCTAATCCATAACCATGGAGACTGGTTTATTGCTTATTGACACTGATGTTCTTGTTGATTACAGTCGGGGAATTGAAAAAACGAAAGAGATACTAAAAATCTGGAATCTGACCTCATACTTGCAATCAGTGTTGTTACCCAGCTTGAACTGATGGTTGGTTGTGAAAACAAGGCCGATTTAAAATCCCTTCAAAAATTCTTGTCCAATTTTAAGATTATTCAACTGAGTAAATCTAATTAAGAGAAAGCTGTTGATCTGTTTAAAAAGTATCGATTAAGTCATGGAGTACTAATTCCGGATATGTTAATTGCTTCTACTGCTTTGACTCTCGAGATCCCTTTAATATCAAAAAGCAGGAAAGACTTCCACTTTATTAATAAGCTGGAATTAATTGAATACACTGTACTATGAAAGAAGTGAATAAATGGGGCGAGATTTTGGCTGTAGCAGAAAAAAAAGGGAAACCACTATCGGCAATCGATTCACTTATCGCCGCTACAGCCCAGGTTCATGACCTTTCAGTTGTCACAAGTGCGGATTAGTGTTCCAACTCAATTGTATCACTGAATTCTGTTTTCAGAAAAGGATTCAGTTGTCCTGCCAGTGCATAAAATGATTTTGACTCTCCTTCATTACCCGCAATTCGATGGATGTCGCCAGCCAGTTTATAGAGTTCCGGATGACAGGGAAACTGTTTCATCAGGCCTGTTAAAAGTTCGACTGTGTGATCGGTTTCTTTCTCCGCAACAGCTATCCTAAGCCTGTATAAATCATAAAATGGCCCTTCTGCGTTTGGTTTATCCAGATAAATCCGGCATCGGGAATATATATTTCGCCTGAAATAATAACGAATGAGACTTTGCAATAACTCATCAGGGAGTTCTTCCTGTTCAACTTTTGTTTCAATTTGTCGTAACAGATCTCTTTTATCAGCAATCATAAGTATACGAATGAGCTCAAAGTAATCAGCCCTGGATAATTTACGATTGATTAATTCTGTTCTGACTTCATTGGTAAACAAAGCACTGACTTTATTTAACCACTCATTTGGAGGATTCACGGGATTTGCCGGGTTTGGTATCGATGTTATAATATCCAGAATATCACCCTGTACGGGAACCTGAAAATCCGGCTTTATATTCCATTTTTCATTGAATATCTCCTGGTTTCCCCATAAGTATTCGGGCTCTAAATTCAGGCCCATTGCATCTGTTGTAGCCCTGTGATAATGCTCACCCCTTGCGTGAATAGCTACTGCAGTATACAGTCCTTTTTCTGCCAGAGAATTACAAAAATCGGCATCTTCCAGAAATGCGAGCCCGTATGAATCGTCAAAACGCATATTTGTAGTTGACCGAATCATCATACAACAACTGTCAATTCTCTCAATTTTGACAAACCGCTGGTTTTTTGTGTTGATTGCACCAGCCGTTTGTTCATGTACATCGCACTGATCAACCACCGGCCCGACAGCACCGAGATACTGATTGGACTTAAGCAGACTCATCATCTCTTCAATAGCTCCGTCTTCAAGAAAAACATCATTATGCATAAGCAACAGAAATTTACCGTTTGCTGCTTCCATTCCCTGATTCACAGAAGCAGCAAATCCGATATTCTGTTCATTGGTCAGTATCCGGATGTTCAGAAATTTTATTTGTCGTAATTGCTCGAGATATTCAAAAGTATCATCAATACTGGCATTATCGATTACAATCAATTCGGTATCCGTTACCCTGCATAATTCTCCGAGATGAACAAGACACTGCTCTAACAACGGCTTCCCATCACCTGTGGTTGGTATAATGATACTTAACTGAACATCATCAGGTGCTTTGGGTTCAGTAAATTCCTTCTCACTTCTACCGGTATCGAAAAGTGTAGGCTGCTCATTTTCTGAAGATGTATCATTATGTCTGCTATTAGCTTCTATCCTCTTTTGCAATGTGTGTTTCAGTTCAGAAGCTTCAACATGTCTTCGCAATTTTTCCAGAACCGTAATTTTCAACTTCAGCGCTTCAAAGTGATTGGGAACCTTTTTCAGGTACGAGTCGACCAGATCGAGGGCCAATCGCGGGTCCTGATTCATCATTATACTGGCTTCTTCAAGTTTCGAAGTTTCCGCTTCAACCGTTTTACCGGATGGGTCCAGTTTTTTCAGGCGGTCGATTAAAAGCCTTCGCTCTTCATCAAGATCAGTTTCACGGATCATTGTGAAAATAAATTCCTGAATTTCAAGCGGATTGGGTGGAGGTGCCGGAGTCTTGTCGATAATAAAAAATGCATCTGTTCGCTGATACGGTTTTTTTCGCATCACACGATATGCGAGTTCTACTGCAACTTTCTTTGGCAAGTCCTGGCGGAAATAAAATTGTTT
>SLKH01000111.1 GCA_007134665.1 Balneolaceae bacterium | reverse complement strand
TCCCACTCTCACGAGCTTAGCTTGGCGCAAACCCCTGTCCCCTCTCTGCAAGCAAAGAGGGGAACTCTTGTATTGATTTAGAAGTCGATATTTAATCCAAGCTGAAAATGCTTTCCGAAGTACCCCCTCTTTGCGAACACAGTGAGCAGAGAGGGGGACAGGGGGTGAGTCCGGGTTTACTCATACATATCATCCGGATCAGCAGCTGCAAGATCACAGAATAAATCCGCAAGTTTTTTAGTCACATCCCGAAAATACCTCTCCCCTTTTTCAGAACTGGATTCATATGGGTTCCCAACACCTGTATCTTCAGTCACTGATGTCCATTTTCGCTCCATCCACGCCCAGTTTTCTCGCAATGCCTTGATCCTGAATTTTTTTTCATCGCCCGGGCCGGCTTGCTCAAGTGGCTGAACCAGATCAGGTGTAAGATATAACATCAGGCTGGTTTCCATTTCATCAGCGTGATCTCCGGCATGTTCAAAATATCTGGATTTATCCAGCGACTGAAACCAATTGCATGCCGAAAACATCATTTCCGGATATTTTACACCTAATTCACGCAACATCGATTTAAAATCATTCCCGCCATGGCCATTTAAAACACACAGTTTATTTATACCCTGGCGGGCGAGTACTTCAATAATATCATTGAGTACCGCAGCCTGTGTACTTGGGTGCATATTGATGTTTAACCGGATATCCGTCTGTCCGGTATTTACACCAAAAGGAATACAGGGTAAGATCGTTAGCCTGGCTCCCTCCTCCCACGCAATTCTGCCGGCTTCAGCTGCAATGGCATCAACTTGTATATTGTCCGTGGCATATGGCAGATGGAAATTATGCGCCTCTGTTGCACCCCATGGCAATACCGCCAGGTCAATTTCCTGATTTTTGATAGATTTCCAATTTGACTCGGCAAGAATATATGGCCTCATAAATTATGTTTGTTTTTTAAATTAAAAACAGGGTATAAAATGAAAATCACCAGATAATTCAATTCTGCATTTAAATCAATCTTCCTGTATCATCTCAAGTCCGGGGGAAGATATAATTAAGTAAGATATTCCAGAAACGGTTTACTTCCGATCCTTGATTACATTCAGATAAAGAAAGTTCTTAAATTATTCATAAAAGAATAGCATATATATGGCAAATGAAAAAGTTCGGTTCGGAATTATAAGCACAGCAAAAATCGGCGTTGAAAAAGTTATCCCGGCTTTGCAGAACAGTGAGCTTTGCGAAGTCGTTGCTATTGGATCCCGGCATAACGATAAAGCTGAAAAAGCTGCAGAGAAACTCGGGATTGCCAGGGCATATGGTACTTACGAAGAGCTGCTCAATGATCCTGATATCGATGCAGTATACATCCCGCTTCCAAATCATCTGCATTTACCCTGGATCCTCAAAAGCATAAAATCAGGAAAACACGTCCTCTGTGAAAAACCGATCACCCTGAATTCAGAAGAAGCTCAACGACTGCTGGATGAATCCAAAAATTATCCTGATATAAAAATCATGGAGGCGTTTATGTACCGGTTTCATCCAAGATGGAAACGTATGTATGAACTCATAAACAAAGGTGAAATCGGCTCTTTAAAAACCATTCACTCCTTTTTTTCCTATTACAACGATGACCCGGAAAATATCCGGAACATTGCTGAAATGGGTGGCGGCGGCTTGATGGATATCGGATGTTATTCGATATCACTGTCCAGGTTTCTTTTCGGGGACGAACCTAAAACAGTGAAGGGAGTAATGGAAAAAGACTCCGAGTTTAACACTGACCGCCTTACATCCGGAATTCTTGAATTTGATTCAGGTACTTCTGTTTTTACCTGTTCCACTCAACTTTATAAGGATCAGTTTGTCATAGCGTATGGTACGAAGGGTAAAATAGAAATGGACTGGCCATTTAATCCCGATCCTGATCAAACTACAACACTGAATATTCATAGTGAAAACGGCAGCAAAACAGAAGAATTTCCGCCATCGAACCATTTCACCAACCAGGCTGACCACTTTGCTCAATCCATCCTGAAAAATACGGAAGTCCCTACTCCTTTAACAGATGCTGTTGCCAATATGTATGTCATTGACCGGTTGCGGGAGGATTCTGCATAGAAAAATACTCCTGGTATTCTATTCCGAAGTATCTTCATACTCAATTAAAATAGAGCCGAACCTGAGTAGCAATCTTTCAAGATTGCTCAATTCTTTCAGTTGATTCAATACATTCCTTGCCAGAGCCGGATTATCAGTGATGATACCGTCAACACCCAACTCAATCATAATAGCCATATCACTTGCACGGTTTACAGTCCAGGGATATACATCAATGTTACGTTCCCTGGCGGATTGTATAAGATTTGAATTCACCGCCTGTTGATTCAGGGCAAGGAAATCGATGGTCAGCCTGCTTAAATCGCCAACAGCAAATGCAGATACAAAACCAACCTTCAGTTCCGGGGCGAGTCGTATGACCTGGCTGATCCCTTCCTGGCTGAGAGACATGAGAACTACCTGATCTTCCATCTGGTAAGCCCTTACCTGTTCGATTAC
>SLKH01000309.1 GCA_007134665.1 Balneolaceae bacterium | reverse complement strand
TCGGCTGAAGGGTAGATCCGTTGTACGGTTCCGGAAAACAAAGTTCCCGGGAAAGCATCAATATTGATATCGGCAGTTTGGCCCTGCTGCATGTGAACTACATCCCGTTCCGGAATCCCGACTCGAACGACAAGCCTGTTCAGATCGGCAACACGAAACAGGGGATCATTCAGTGACACTGCATCACCTTCCTCGACGTATCGCTGCAGGATTACAATATCACCTGGAGCTCTTACTGTCCCAAAACCCATTCGGGTATCTCTGAGCTTTACTTCACTTTCTGCAATTTTGTAATTGGCTCTTGCTTCTTCAAATTCTGCTGATGAGATCGCTTCTCTTTCATATAATTGTGCGCTCCTGTTATAGCGGGTCTCTTCCAGATCAAGTTCAGCCCTGGCTCTTTCAAGTTCTGCTTGTTGCTCTTCCATATCAAACTGAACCAATATATCCCCCTGATTTAACCGGTCACCTTCCCTGACGTTCATAGATGTAATCAAGCCGGCCATTCTGCTTGCGATCGTAATCTCATTTTCAGGTTCAACAACAGAAGAAACCTGTACAACCCGTGACAAATCACGCTGCACAAGTTCATATCCAGCTATCGGAGTGGCACGATCAACCTGCTCTGACTGTACTTCATCACGGTCGCAGGAAATAAATCCCAAAAATATAAATGGGAGAAGGGTTATGGTAAATTGCTTCAGATGTTTCATCAGAGGATTCGTAATGACAGTTCATATGAACGACTAAAATATTGACTCTGTAGTCAAGATACTAACGCAAGTTGCGTATTTTTAATAGTTTAACGTTCTCAATAAAATGATCATTCACATTTTGTTGTATTTACCAGATAGTTTCTAACGAAACTCAAACCTCCCCTTATTAACACAGCTTATTACTCTATTCCATGCTTAGCGGGATATCTTCCGGCCTTATGTTTGGCTTGTACTGATCTCCAAATCCGGCATTATTTGGATCATACTCACCAACATAATCGACATTCAGGCCGTTGGAAGGTATCTCATCTTCCAATCCCAAAGCCCAGAAAAACCCCTGGATGGATAACCTCCTCATCGATTCATCAAAGAAATCGAATGGATGGCCCAATGTTGTAAAGAACACACGGCTGTCACCCTGTTCACCTTCATAGGTATGAGTCCAGGCTACAACATGTGGATCACTGAAATGATCACCCCCCGGTTCTGACTCCTCGACGGCCCGGCCTGTCAAAAGCGGAACTGTATCTTCTTTCAGCGTATCCGAATGGTAGAGCCAGCTCCTGGCATGAAACGGTTCCACCCCACGCAGAATCGGGTGATCGGCCTGTTCTTCATTTATAAAAACATCTGTAGAATTTGCCCCGCCGTGATGACTGATCCAGGGGAGCCCGAACACTTCATGCGGCCATTCAAAATCCATATGATGATTCGGATGGTCATCACCATAAGCAAAAGCATGAGTAGCCGTCCTGAACCCGGCCATCGGTTTTCCTGATTCAGCAAAATCCACAATATATTGAAGCTGATCGTCCGGCAGATTCCGGAATCGGGTATTCATGACCATCATATCGGCATTTTCCAGGACATCAAGCCCTTCAATGTTATCGGTCCTGTTTGGATCGATGATTCCATCCGTCAATGCATACCGAACGGAAACCTCGAAACCATACCTGTTTTTCAAAATCCTGGCAAGCATTGGCATCGTCTCTTCGGAGCGATATTCTTCATCCCCGGTAACAAATACGATGTGAATCGGATCTTCATCTGTTGTTGTTTCCTGCCGGTCCGGACGGTCATCTGCACATGCGGAGACCAGGATAAAAAATGTGATAGAAGAAATTAAAATACGAAACATAGAGGATGTAATTTTTTTGAGTTGTCGACAGACAATTTAGGTGAATAGTGTTTAGACTGCAATTTGAAAGGGGTGTTCGTGATTTCAGTTGCTGAAATCTAAACCTTCTCAAGCCCTTTCTTTACCCACTCTCTTCGTTTTTTTGAAATACCGACAACGATAGCCGGGACCACAAAAAGAGTCAGAATAGTGGCAAATGTAAGGCCGCCTATAACAGATTTTGCAAGCGGACTCCAGGTCTCTGACCCTGCTCCGAACTCAAGAGCCAAAGGAATCATTGAGAAAATAGTTGTCATAGCAGTGAGCAGAATCGGACGCATCCTTCGCTTACAAGCCTGAAGGAATGTGATCAGGTATGCTTTATCCACAGCCTGAGACCGACCGGTATATTGATGGATGTAATCAACCAGAACGATACCATTATTCACAACTATACCGATCAGTATAACGACGCCGATATAGGCAGGAACACTAAGAGATGTGCTTGTTATGAACAGGAAAATAAGGGACCCAAAGAATGCAAGTGGTACGGTAAACATGATGATGAACGGATCCCTGAAATTTTCAAAAAGAGAAGCCATAACCATGTAAGTGAGTATCAGGGCAAATATAAATGCTATACCCATCTGCCTGGCACTGTCATCCTGGAACCCGAGTCTTCCGGTAAAATCGTATCGATAACCATCCGGTAAAATAATATCATTATTCAGAAT
>SLKH01000034.1 GCA_007134665.1 Balneolaceae bacterium | reverse complement strand
TCAAGTGTCGAATCTTCGTGGCCTGCACCTTCCATCGTTGTATAAAACAGGTAGGTTACATTGTCTTCCACCCATAAAATGGAATTGTGAATTTCAACCGGATCATCCCGTTCCATTACCTCAGGATTTGTCCATTTTTGATAGCCATTTTCCAGTCGAGACAGGAAAAGCCGGTTTGCCCGCCGGTCACCCCACCTTGTTTCTGCAATAGGAGCATCAGGATGCTGGGCGTTAAATGAAAACAGAATATCTCCATTCGGAAGTTCTGCCATAGACGCAGCATGAGGATTCAAGGGCGCCTGATCCGGCTTTGCCCTGAAAAGATCTGAACGAAAAGCGAAACCGCTTTCACCTTCTTTCACCCACGCTTCATTGAAGTGAGCCCATTTGATCGTTCGGTGAACACCGGGCTGATTATGATAGTGGTAACTGTACACCAGGTGAATGTTTCCGTCATCAGCCTGGATTACAGCAGGATAATGACTCGTCGTCGCATCTTCACCCCATTCAAATTCAATTCTGCGGGTCCAGCTCCAGGTTCTGCCTTCATTATCAGAGAGTGCAGCCGTTAGCCCGTACCTTCCGCTTTCTGTATTATTGTAAACCATCAGCCAGTTGCCATTATCCAGTGTAACCATATCACTTCCACTACCGGGGTTAGGTAGTTCGGAATAGGTTACCGGGCTCCATGTTTCGCCCCGGTCATTTGAGCTGCTCATGTGCATCCGTTTTGGCGGAGGGCCATTATCCCGCATGTAAATTACCAGTTCTCCATCTGATTTTTCCCCGATCGCAGCCTGGATATTGCTGTTACCGATGATCGGCTCGCTGAAAGACCAGGTTTCACCCCAGTCATCCGTTATTGCCATCAGGCTGTTCCAGAAACCATCTGAATAGAGTGGAAGTATCATGCGTCCGGCTTCAAGAATGACCGGTTTGTTGTATGTCTGCCAGCCAATACGCCTCATCAGAGGATAACCCATGGAATCCCGGACCGTGTGAGATCCATCCTCATGAAATAGCCATCCGCTTCGCATAAGATGTTTTCCTTCAGCCCTGTCCAGCATCTGCTGAACACGCATTTCCCACCAGTCACGGCTGCCCCTCACATTTTCATTGCCATCAATAAAGGAATTGATCCTTTCCAGGTATTCCGAATACTCTTGAGTCTTCTCTTTAACAGATTCAACAAAACGATCACCCGGCTGAATCCCTCTTTCGGATTTATCTCCGGGTTTAACGTGCAGTACATCCTGCCAATCCCATTCCGGCGGGCCGTCGCTCATCATATAGTTTGTGCTGATGCGATATTTAGGTAGTGAGGTTTCCCATTGATTGGCCAGAACCGTGTACCAGGCCAGCCATAATCTCTCTTTGCCGTCAATAAAAAGAACAGGGTTGATATCCGGAAAACCAGGGGTATTAGCCAGTTCAAAAGGTTCACTCCAATTTTCATTTTCAAAACTGAACCGGGATCCCCTGATGCTCACATCATCCGCCCACCGTTCACCGGTACCTTCAAACCATGCAGCCATCAGGTCTCCATTGGGTAATTCAACAATGGTCCCGCCGTGTGTATGTAAATCTATCGGTTCAAAAATTTCAGCTGAATAAAAAAATGGATCCGAATGATCAGATTCATGGTTGTAATCCCTGATTACGTCTGGGAATAACAATTGAAGAACCCAAAACATCGACAACAATAAAATGGTGATGGAATTTTTCATTAATCAGATCATCATCAAATGGATTTCGGGTTTATGACTTAATGGTAAGATTACAGAATGTATTTAATCGATATCACAGAATCCAGAGGAGACGGGAGACGGGAGACGGGAGACGGGAGACGGGAGACGGGAGACGGGAGACGGGAGACGGGAGGTTATTGTTAGTAATAAATAATTACAATTATTTAAGTGTATAATTGTAAAATTATCAAATTAATGTAGGAAAGTTGCGATATACCCTTCTGAATTCTGACATCCTGACAAATGATTCTTCTTTTTTTCCCTACTTCACCTTCTCCGCCTCTTCCCAGTAAACCGGCAGGTGCAGAATCATATCATTTGTCATTCCTGCAAGATCATATTCGGGAACCCAGCTCCAATCATTTCTGGCAACAGAATCATCAATACTATCAGGCCACGAATCGGCGATATTCTGCCTGTAGTCCGGATCATAGGTGATTTCAAAAGCCGGTAAATGTTTCTTTATCGAAGCTGCAATTTCAGCTGGTGTAAAACTCATAGCCGCAACATTATAACTGGTACGAACTGAAAGATTATCTGATGGTGCATTCATCAGATCGATTGTTGCTTTGACCGCATCATCCATATACATCATCGGCAGCCGGGTATCTTCTTTCAGAAAGCAATGAAATACTTCGTCATTCAGAGCCTTGTGATAGATGTCAACTGCGTAGTCGGTTGTTCCGCCCCCGGGCATCGATTTATAACCGATCAGTCCGGGATATCGCAGGCTGCGAACATCCACTCCAAATCTGCGGTGGTAGTAGGCACACCACTGTTCACCGGCCAGTTTACTAATTCCGTAAACTGTGGTCGGGTTGCAGGCGCTGTT
>SLKH01000110.1 GCA_007134665.1 Balneolaceae bacterium | reverse complement strand
CTTTTTCTGATGCCAAAAATATAACAATTTCAGCAACATCCGCTGGTTGAGTTAGTTGGTCAAAGGAAAGTCCTTTTTTCAAATAATCTTCACCATATACTGAAACGGATTGCCTGGCCATATCAGTCTCAACAAGGAATTGATTCAATTGAGTAATATCAGCAAGGTCGAGTTTTTTGTGTTGGTAATTGCCGGAATTCCGAAAATCAGAAGGTGGTTCAGGAGTACGGCTTGTCCCGATAACTTTTGCTCCCATGGTGAGTAACTGTGAAGCAATGACCTTGCCTATACCGCGTGAAGATCCTGTGACCAATACAGATCGGTTATGAAGAGGCATTTTTTTTCGATTTGCGGTAAACAGGCACATTTGAGCAGGCTTCACCATACATTAGTTTACCTGCATAGGGGATCAATTTTTTTGTGGCTTCGAGGTATGCAGCGGGTGGCACCTCCATTTTACTGCATCCTTTCAGGAGAACATATTTGTTATTATAAACAGACCAGTCATGTTGATCTCCTTTTTGTTGAATTGCGGCCATTTTTGCGTCTGCTTCGGATCCAAAAATAACATCTTTTGCATAATCGCCGGCATAGGTTACTATAAGCATCCAGGCCCACGAAGGAATTATCGCATCAGATGAACAGTAGACTGCAAGCCATTTGTCTTTGTATTTTTGCCAGTCGTGTTGATTCAACTCTTCCCTGAAGTGATCCTCTTTTAATATCATTTCTTTAAAGAGAAATTGTTTCACATCAAGTTCCTGAAACGACTCTCCCTCAAGAAATTTTTCAAGGTCTACAGTTACAAGCTTGGACTGTTGAATTTTATTAACTATTTCACTCATAAAATCTTACAGAGAAAAAGATTCACCGCAGGAACAGGTTCTGACAGCATTGGGGTTTTGAAAATGAAAACCCTGTCCTGTCAGGCCATCACTGTAATCAAGCTGAGTTCCGGCCAGATAAAGAAAACTTCTCATATCCACCACAATCTGTATTCCGTTATCTTCAAATTGTTCATCATCCTTCTTAAGTTCATTCTTTGCATCAAAATCGATGTCATAGGTAAGTCCTGAGCACCCGCCACTTTTTACAGAAATCCTAAGTGGAATATTCTTATCAATTTGTTGCTCATTACGTATTTCACGTATTCGCTGAGCAGCTCTGTCACTTACTTTTATTTCAGACACGTTTAATAATCCTCCTTAGACGGCTATGACCTGAATTTCAGGATCGATACGTTTTACCATGCTTTCAATTGCATAGAGAGTACCTGAAGTTGCTGTCGGACAGGTACCGCATGCACCCTGATAATGAACTTTTAACCTGTTACCTTCGAGTCCGAGAATTTTCAAACCTCCCCCATCAGCAAGCAGGTAAGGCCGAACTTGTTCATCGAGTAACTGATTGATCTGTTGCAGCCTCGGGTCATCTGTCTCCTGTACTTCCCTGGTTGCATGCACTTCAGCATCTTCTTCAATATTAAGCATCGGTTTTGCTTCCCTTATTGGAGGGGCAAGTTTTCTTAACAGCTCTGACCAAACTGCTTGCCCATCCTGGGTTACCGTTACATACTTATCCACATAATAGACATTGATAATGTTCTCAACTGAGAAGAGTGCTTTAGCGAGCTCATCATCTTCAGCTTCCATGGCACTTTCAAATGAACGAGTTACACCATTGGTAAGTGGCTCACTCAATACAAACCTCATCGCGTCCGGGTTTGGTGTCCTTTCTATTTCTTTAATCTTTGGCATAATCGTCTGCTTTTTATTATATAACGTTTAACAAGAAAAAATATTTAATCAATTGGAATACAATAGGTTAAGTTTAATCGAAAAAAGTTTTGACATAATCCAAGCCTTCCACTAACCGGTCTGCATCTTCTTTGTTATTGTAAAATGAGAATGAAGCCCGGGCTGTGGCATTTGCTCCAAAACGTTTAAGAATCGGTTGGGCACAATGGTGTCCGGTTCTGATTGCGATACCTTGTTTGTCAAGGATTGTACCTACATCATGTGCATGAATATCCTCAAACGTAAATGAAATAACAGAAGCCCGCTGATTTGGTGTAGTAAAGAAACTGAGCCCATTAATATTTGCCATTTGTTTTAATGCGTAATCAACAAGCTCCTTTTCCCGTTTGGCAATTCGATCCATTCCAATTTCCGAAAGATAATCGATTGCAGTTCCGAGCCCGATTCCTGCTGCGATTGGGGGTGTGCCGGCTTCAAATTTAAAGGGAGCGATATTGTAAGTAGTCTCTTCAAAACTGACCTTATCAATCATGTCACCTCCGCCCCTGTACGGAGGCATTTTTTCGAGGTGCTCTTTTTTGCCATATAAAATTCCAAAGCCTGTAGGCCCGCACATTTTATGTGCTGAGAAAGCATAGAAATCACATCCGAGATCCTGTACATCAACTTTCTGATGAGGAATTGCCTGAGCTCCATCCAGCAGGACGTATGCGCCAAATTGATGGGCAAGTGCTGTTATCTCCTTTACCGGGTTCACTGTTCCCAGTGCATTCGAAACATGAACGACAGAAACAATCTTCGTCCTCTCAGAAAGCAGATCTTGTAAGG
>SLKH01000281.1 GCA_007134665.1 Balneolaceae bacterium | reverse complement strand
GGAATCAAGTTTTTTGGAGCCCGTAAAGATATATTTGAAGCAGCACTTGATGAAGCGAACCGGCTGGAGCTCGGGACAATGGCGCATCACGCTCAGCCAAGGGTCGTCTATGCAAATGCCCTGGAAACAGCAAGAATGGGGCTCAGGGGAATGACCCACTGGTATGGCTTGCCTGAGGCACTGTTTACGGACCGAACGATTCAAAACTACCCCCCGGATTATAATTACATGAATGAGCAGCACCGCTTTGAAGAAGCCGGACGTCTCTGGAAACAGGCTGCTGAGCCCGGAAGTGATCACTGGAACCGGGTGATGGATGAACTGCTTGAACTGGATTTTGAGATCAACCCGACTTTCACCATCTATGAAGCCAGCCGGGACCTGATGCGGGAACGCCGCGCCGAATGGCACGAAAAGTATACAACTCCATCGCTCTGGGAATTCTTTCAACCTGACAGACAAGCTCATGGATCCTATTGGTTCGACTGGGGAACCGAACAGGAAGTAGCCTGGAGGGAAAATTACCGGATATGGATGCAATTTATAAATGAATATAAGAATCGAGGCGGAACAGTCACTGTCGGGTCGGATGCGGGATATATTTTCAAACTATACGGGTTTGCCTATATCCGTGAACTGGAATTGCTAAGGGAAGCAGGCTTTCACCCTCTTGAAATCTTTCAGTCAGCTTCCCTTAAAGCTGCCGAAGTTCTCGGTGTAGATGACAGGCTCGGCACAATAGAAGTAGGCAAACTTGCTGACATGGTGCTGCTTGATGAAAATCCGCTTGCAAATCTTAAGGTACTCTACGGAACAGGAGCAATCAGGGTAAATGATAGTAATGAAGCCGTCAGGGTTGGAGGTGTTGTTTTTACCATCAAAGATGGGATTATTTATGATGCAAAACAGCTTCTATATGATGTGGCAGAAATGGTTGCTAAAGAGAAGGAAGAGTTAAATTATGAACTTACGCAACCTGGACTTGATTATTAAGTATGAAATAAATCAGCTTTGTATATATTATACTACGATTTTAGAAAACGTTTTTGGATTTTATATGTCTTTCAAATAAAAGAGACGGATCATCCTTTAAATTAAATCTGACCAAACATGCGTACATTTATATTGACTTTTTTATTAGCCACTTCTTTAATGCTGGTATCACAAACAGTTCAGGCACAGGATCGGGGATTTGGTGTTGGTGCCGCAATCGGTGGCCCGGATGGATTAAGTTATAAAGCCTGGACAAGTTCAAATTCTGCAATTGCGGGTGTGCTGACTTTCAATGTATCGGATAATTTTACCAGTTTTTATACACACGCCGATTACCTGATTCACAAATTTTATGATGAGCTCGATTGGGAAGTAGGGAATCTCCTCTACTATTACGGCGGTGGTGTTGCATTTCAATGGTATGATTCAGCACTTGACGATCGCCTCTCCATCCGCCTTCCGGGTGGTTTTGGATTTAATTTTACGGATGTACCTGTCGATGTTTTCCTGGAACTGGCTCCTACAATTACCGTAAGCCCCGAATTCAATTTTTCCTTCAACGGCAATATGGGTTTCAGATTTTATCTCAATTAGCAGTTAATTATTTGAACCCGTTTTCTGAATGAAACGTGTACCTACATATGCAGATGTCAAACAGGCTGCAAGAAGAATAGATCCGTATATCACTCATACCCATATCCGGACGTCATCCCGAATTAACCAGATGCTCGGATGTGAGGTTTTTTTCAAATGCGAAAACTTTCAGCGGGTCGGAGCATTTAAATTTCGGGGTGCATGTAATGCCGTGCTGGCTTTAAAAGCTGAAGATGCAGCACGGGGAGTCGTAACACATTCCTCCGGCAATCATGCCCAGGCACTCAGCCTTGCTGCATCGATCAGAAAAATACCGGCTTATGTTGTTATGCCTCATAATGCACCTGATGTAAAGAAAGAGGCTGTGAAAGCGTACGGTGCAGAAATTACGTTTTGTGAACCAACCCAGGAAGCACGTGAAAACACTGCAGCCAAAATAGCTGATCAAACCGGTGCTGTATTCATTCACCCCTACGACAATCCCGATATTATTGCAGGCCACGCAACTGCCGTGAGGGAACTTTTATATGACGTCCCGGAATTGAACACAGTAATCGTGCCTGTTGGTGGCGGAGGCCTGCTGAGCGGCACGGCACTTGCCGTCAAATCAATCCTTGAAACTGTACAGGTCATTGGTGTCGAACCGGAAAAAGCTGACGATGCCTGCCGGTCATTCAAAGAAGGCAGGCTGATCCAGCCGGATAAAACCGATACAGCACCAACCATTGCAGATGGACTGCGAACTTCCCTGAGTGAACTTACATTTGAGATGATATGTGATTTTGCAGATGATATCATCACTGTTGATGAGAAGTCCATCATCCGGGACATGAAATTTATCTGGGAACGAATGAATATTATCATAGAACCGTCCAGCGCCGTTCCCTTTTCTGCACTTTTCAATAACCTGATTGATGTAAAGGGTAAAAAAGTAGGTCTGATCATTACCGGCGGAAATGTCGATCTGACCCGCCTCCCCTGGCATGATTGTTCTTCATC
>SLKH01000075.1 GCA_007134665.1 Balneolaceae bacterium | reverse complement strand
TTTGCGCAATTTGGAACAGTGGTCAACCCTACAGATCGGATCATACTTCCCGCTATGATCGACAAAAAGTTGTCAATTAATACTTGAAAAAGTCATAGCATTCGAGGCTGTGAATTTGCCGGCGGCGGGGATTGACGATGACACACATCACCCGCCCCGAGGCAGCCAACCCGAATGGGGCAATGGTTTTTAACGAGGGGCAGCGGCACGTACTATGAAGTGATTCTTTTATGATGAAACTGGCTTGTTGAAGCCCCATCTGTTATACTTCAATTGGTTACAAAACTTTCAATAAAAAATCTGAGAGATATCCGGTCTAAGCAATCACTCCGTTACTATGCTCTTCAACAACCTCTGCATCATCCTGCTTCTGATTTTCAGGGTCAATAAAATACATATCAAGTTTTCCTTTTCCCGGAGCTGAAAGCTTACCCCTGTACCGGCATTGAAATTCATCCTTAACCAACTCCCGGGTTACTGCTGAGATATTTATTTTTCCGGGTTCACCGGTAGTTTCCAAACGATGTGCAATAATTACAGAATCTCCCCAGATATCATATGTGAATTTGTTTTTCCCTACGATACCCGCGATGATACTACCGGAATGAACACCTGCACGCATGCGCCATTTGAATGATGAGTACTCATTTCGATCTTCAATAAATGCAAGCATTTCCAGTGCAGCCCGGATTACTTTCCTGGCATGATCCGGATCGGGTTTGGGTACTCCTCCCACTGCCATATATGAATCGCCGATCGTTTTGATTTTTTCAACTTCATTCCTCTCAAGTATCTTGTCAAAAGCTTCAAAAATTTCATTTAACTCATTAACCAATCTTCCTGCCGCCATGGATGAGGATGTCTCCGTAAAGTTTTCAAAATCGGTGAAGAGAATACTAACTTCTTCATATTTTCTGGGTTCAGCTTTCCCGTGCCTGATGAGCTGGTCAGCAACATCACCGGGTAGTATATTTTTGAGTAGTGCATCCCCTTTCATTTTTTCTTCGGCGAGCTCAATTGTCCGCAGCCTGACCTCATCTTCCAGTTCCTTTTTTTTCTCAATCAGCTTTTCCTTCTTCAGGCTTTCTTTTCTTACTCTGTATTGAACGGTTCCGGCCATCAATACTGAGAACATGATTCCATATAACCCATAAGCCCACCATGTTTGCCAGACAGGCGGTGTAACTTCAATCTTAACGGATGTTCCGGTTTCATTCCAGATCCCGTCTTTATTGGATGCCTTCACCCTAAACGTATAATTACCGGGAGTTAAATTTGTATATGAAGTAAAGCGACGGTTCCCGACATATTGCCAATCCCTGTCAAACCCCTCAAGCATATAGGCATATTGATTCTGTTCAGGTGCTGCAAAATGAAGTCCTGCATATTCAAATGAAAATACCGTCTCTCTGTAACTGAAGGTAATCTCATCGGTTTCGATGATAGATCGTGACAAAAATGAATCCTCACCAATCGGCACATCTTCATTAAAAATCTGAAAATTCGTGATTTTGACAGGTGGTATATATGGATTATCCCTGAGGCTATCCGTTTCAAAGACGACGGCACCGTCAATTCCGCCAAAATACATCCGTCCTGATTCTCCACGGTGATACGCTCCGAACCGATACTCTTTGCCGGGTAACCCGTCACCGACTCCATAATTCCTGCTGGTTCCGGTTACCGGATTAAAGTCGGCTATTCCGTTATTGGTACTCAGCCACAGGTGTCCCCGATCATCCTCTATCACTCCATACAGTACATTGTTGGGCAGGCCATTTCTGGTGGTATATCGCTCAAAGTTCCCGTTATCCGGATCAAAACGGTTTAATCCGTTCAAAGTACCGATCCATAACTGGCCGGAATTGTCTTCATGGATAAAATTGATAAAATTGCTGCTAATTGACTCCGAATCCCCGGGATCATGTTTGTAATGGGTAAACACATCATTCACCCTGTCGTACCGATTTAAACCGTATCCATGTGTTCCAAGCCAAAAACTTCCGTTACTGTCTTCGAACAGAGACCAGACTTTATTATGGCTGAGGCTTTCAGGATCATCAGCATCATGACTGTAGCGTCGTATTGCTCCCGTTTCAGGATGATAGGAAGTAAGGCCGCTGTTCAGCGTTCCAATCCATATTTCTCCTGAAGCTCCTTCCATCAATGCAGTTATCTGATTCCCGCCAATTGTATTCTGATTGCTCGGATCGTGTTTTTTTTGAATAAAACTGTCGTTATCACGATCGTACCGGTTCAGGCCGTTAATTGTACCGATCCATAAATTACCGGACCGGTCTTCGATCATAGTATTAACGAAATTATCACTCAGGCTTGTTGTATCACCGGGAATATGACGATATCTTTTCATTTCGCCTGTCTCTGGCAGGTACCGGTTCAGGCCGCCGCCATGTGTTCCAAACCACACTTCACCGGAACTGCTTTCGAGCAGAGCCCAGACATTATTCTCACTGATCGAATTGAGATTGCCAGGTTCATGCTGAAATACGCTAAATGAATCGGTAGTGCGTACGAGTTTATTTAGTGCACCGTCCCTGGTTCCAATCCAGAACACGCCGGATTTGTCTTCATAAAGTGATGAAATCGAATA
>SLKH01000274.1 GCA_007134665.1 Balneolaceae bacterium | reverse complement strand
CTTGAAAACGCCGGTGCGTTACATATTGAAGAGGTTTACGATGAATAAATGTGATAACACAACCATGAAATTTACTCGTCATTCGAGGGTTACACTGACTGCTCTTATGCTCATTGCTGTTACCCTGGTATCGTGCCGTGGCCAACTATCGGATAAACCGCCTGTTCACCCGCAGCAGAATATGTATTTCCAGGAGCGTTTTAATGCACAGCAGGAAAATCCGTTTTTTGATGACAACCGGTCAATGAGGCCTCCTGTAGCAGGCACAGTTGCAAGAGGTGCATTAAGAGAAAATATTGAACTCTATGAAGGAATAGATGAAGACGGAGATTTTGTAGATGAGTTTCCGGTTGATGTTACAAGAGATCTCCTCTATCGTGGTCAGGACAGGTATGATATTTTTTGCACCATGTGCCATGGAGGCACCGGTGATGGCCAGGGGATTATCATGACTGGTCAATACGGATATGTGCCTGCACCTTCCTTCCATGATGCCCGTGTAAGGGAGCTGCCGTTAGGTGAAATCTATTCTGCTATTTATAATGGTGTAAGAACCATGCCGTCTTACAGATCTCAGATCCCGGTAGAAGATCGCTGGGCAATCGTTGCTTATGTACGTGCCCTCCAGCAAAGTCAAAACATAGATGAGGAGACAATCCGTGAGTTCGATGTTGATATTGCTGCTCTTCAGGAAGCTCATATTCAGGAACAGGAGCGTCTGGCTGCACTTGAAGAAGAGCGCGCAGTGGCTGATGAACCAGGTGAAGTAAGTGCAGATCTCGGCCGACAGCTTTTTACTCAAAATGGCTGCCAGGCCTGCCATTCGATAGATGGTTCACCGATGATCGGGCCAACAATGGCCGGCTTGTACGGAAGTGAGGTAGAGCTGGATGATGGATCGACAGTTACCGCTGATGAAGAATATCTGTATGAATCGATCACAGATCCGGGAGCAAGTGTAACTGCCGGGTACGCGAATGTGATGCCGGCATTTGCACATCTGTCAGACGATGAAATAAACTCACTGATTGAATACATAAAATCACTTGAAGACGAATAACTGATTTAAAATCCAGGATTTGATACATGGCGACAAGCAGCCCTAAACTTACGGATTCAATTGAATTTCCAGCCGAACTGGACACCAATAAAACTCTGTTCGGTGTCGGAATTGTCGGACTTATTGCAAGCGGTGTTGGATATTTTCTGAATCAGGAACAATTTTTCTTCTCATACCTGACCAGTTTCACCTTTTTTACTTCCTTTGCTTTATCGGCTCTCTTTATGGTTATGATTCACCATATTACTCGTTCCTCATGGGGAACGGTTATGAGGCGAATCCCTGAAACTTTCTCATCCTATATCTGGATCTGGGCAATTTTCTTCATCCCGGTTATTTTTGGAATGGGAACACTCTATTCGTGGACTGACCCATCATATGTCATCGGGGATCCGATTATGGAAGGTAAAGTCCCTTATCTGAACGAGCCTTTCTTTATTATCCGTCAGATACTCTATTTCGGTGTCTGGGGATGGCTTGGTTACAGGCTCCATAAGGCTTCAGTTGAGATGGATTTGACAAAAGACTGGGGCCTGACAACGCTGATGAGAAAAATAAGCGCGCCCGGAATACTTATTTTTGCACTTACCATAGCTTTTGCGAGTTTTGACTGGCTGATGTCTCTTGATGCACACTGGTTTTCAACCATGTTTGGTGTATACTTTTTTGCAATGAGTTTTCAGGCATTCTTCCCTATGTTATTCCTTTTAATTCTCTGGATGCAAAACCGGGGAATATTGGAGAATACGATTACGAAAGCTCATATATATGACCTTGGCGCCTGGTTTTTTGCTTTTACTGTCTTTTATGCCTATATCGCGTTCTCACAGTTTTTACTGATCTATTATGCAAATATACCGGAAGCCACACTATGGTATTACCACAGGCTTGAGGGGAGCTGGGCATTTATCTCATATTCCCTGATCATTGGCCGATTTATACTGCCATTTATCGTTCTGCTAAACAGGGACTCCAAACACAGCAGAAAATTGTTGATCTTTACTTCAATTGTTGTTCTGTTTATGCACTTTATCGAGCTTTACTGGATTGCAATGCCTATTATGGATCATCACGGTATCAGCATCAGCTGGATGGATATTACAACCATTTTTGGACTTGGAGGAATTTTCTTTGGCCTTTTCTTTCGAAAATTGAAAAAACATAATCTTATACCGGTAAATGATCCGAATTTGGCAGATTCCTTAGGGAAACACTACCATCAATAATGATTGATTGAGTACAGATAGTTATGAGTAATGAAAAAAAATCATATAGTCGCGAATTCAAAGCGAAAGTAGTACTTGAGGCTGTCTCAAGTGAAACAGAATCCCCCCGGCAAATTGCGGAGAAGCATGAAATAAGTCTGTCAGAACTCCTCTCCTGGGCATACGAAATGGATCTTTCCGATGAGAAACTGCAGATATTAAAAAGTGCAGCCGAAGGCCAGGTATCAGACTCATCTGTTTCAGATGAAGTGGACCTTGAATCAGCCGATGAAATTTTTTCCAGGGAAATCGAATATGGGGCGTCTTATGATTACCTGAATATGAAACGCCTCGCATTCTGGAGTATATTCGGTACCGGATTCGTTTTATTAACAATTCTTGCTCTGATCAGCTTATACCATTTCAGTACATCATCAACAATACAGCAGGTTTCCGAGCAAAGTGAATATTTTGAAATACAGGAAGTAAAAGTACGTGATCAGGAAATACTGTCATCATTTGGAGTAGTTGATCTTGAAAATGGAGTGTACAGGGTACCCATTGATTCAATCATTTCCCGAATGGCTCAGGATACCGATTAAATTGACCGGCTTAATACCAGTTTTTGTCAGTTAGTCGTTAAGTTTTTTCATACAAAACAGGAGCTTTGTTACAGAAAAATTGGCTAAAACCGATAAACGTTTGAATCTGATGTGGTTGCGTACCCTCTCCTGTTTTATGACAATAATTATTCATTTTTTATTAACACAGTTTTGTAACTTGAGCACAAAATGACCATTTCAGGCTTAATTAATCGATACAGGATTCACGAATTGATATGAATACAGCGCTGAGAATTGCAGTAATCTTTTCAGTGCTGCTGTTTGCCGTTAAGGCAGAAGCGCAGCTGAACCAGGGTAAACCTGCAATACTTGAAGAAGTAGGTGTTGACGAGAAACTGGGGGATATTATTCCGCTTGATGCAACATTTACAGATTTCGATGGAAACAAAGTAACAATAGCTGATTTGATGGAATCCGGCAAACCGGTACTTCTCAATCCCCTGTACTATGAATGCCCGATGTTATGTAATCTGATTGTCGAAGGTGTTTACAAGGTTGTTGAAGAATTACGCTGGACCCCTGGTCATGATTATACAATAATTTCTTTTAGCATTGATCCGGAAGAGGGGCCCGAAATAGCAGCAATCAATAAAGAGCGTTATTTATCTGAACTGGACCGTATCGGTGCATCAGATGGCTGGCATTTTCTGACCGGGTCAGAAGACCAGATTCGAAAACTTACTGAAGCTGTCGGTTTTCGTTACAAAAAAGATGAAAGAACCGGTGAATATATCCATGCAGCATCTATACTTTTTTTGAGCCCGGAAGGTGTCATAACCCGATACCTTTATGGCGCAGAATTTTCAGAATTTGACCTCAGAAATGCCCTGTACGAAGCAGCTGATGGTCAAATTGGTTCAACAATGGAACGGGCGATTCTCTATTGTTTTACCTACGACCCTGCATCACAGAGTTATATTCCCGTTGCCATCAATATCATGAAGCTCGGGGGGTTGGCTACTCTCATAATTCTGGGTATATTTTTGGGTCTTTTTTGGAACAAAGAACGACGATCATCCCAATCACAAAAATTTGAATTTCAGGAATGAACAGACTGAGTGATTTTATGCTTCCTCCTGCCAATAGTACTTTTGCGGCAGAAACGGATGCACTATTCAACTTTATCAACGTTGTGAGCCTGATCCTTTTGATAGGGATCACAGTTACAATGATCTACTTTGCAATCAAGTATCGGCGTAAATCGGAAGACGATACAACACCGCTTATTACTCATAACAGTAAACTTGAGATTACCTGGTCGGTTATTCCACTGATTTTGGTTATGATCGTGTTCGGATGGGGTTATAATGGTTATCTGACCAAAACAAATGCTCCTGACAATGCTTATGAAATACGTGCTATTGCAAAATCATGGTTATGGGAATTTCATTATCAGACAGGTCACGTCAGTGTAAATGAACTTCATGTTCCGGCAAACCGCCCAGTGAAAATGATAATCAGTTCAGATGATGTTCTTCACTCATTCTATATACCTGAATTCAGGGTAAAAATGGATGCAGTTCCTAACCGCTACACCTCTGTTTGGTTTGAAGCAATTGAGCCGGGAGAGGCAATCCTCTACTGTGCTGAATATTGTGGTAGTGCTCATTCGAATATGCTGGCAGATGTGGTCATTCACTCTCAGGAAGATTTTGAAACCTGGCTGGAAACCGGCGACGCAATTGATGATGACCTCTCCCCTGTTGAACTTGGGGAACAACTCGTTCAGCGCCAGGGATGTCTTGCCTGTCATTCAACTGACGGCTCAACCCTTCAGGGCCCAACATTCCAGGGAATTTTTGGCCGCGACCGTTTACTGACCGATGGTTCTACTGTAACAGTTGATGAAAATTACATCCGTCAGAGTATCATAGAACCCAATACACAGGTTGCTGAAGGTTTTGCCCCCATTATGCCAACCTACGCAGGTTCACTAAACGACCGGCAGATTGATGCAATTATTGAATATCTCAAAACATTAGACTGATATGGCTACGTCTGAAACATCAAATATTAAAAGACTGCAGGTTCGACGCTTTAAACCGGAAGAGAATCCGAAAAGCACGTATCTGACCGAAGAAACCGGAATCTGGGCATGGATGACAACCGTCGATCACAAAAAGATCGGCCTTATGTATCTCGCATCCATCCTGTTTTTCTTTTTTGTAGGTGGAACTCTTGCCCTGTTACTAAGAACGGAACTGTTAACACCGGCACAATCATTCATTACAGCCGATACCTATAACCAGATCTTTACGCTGCACGGGGCCATCATGGTCTTCTTCTTCCTTGTACCGTCAGTTCCCGCAGCACTCGGTAACTTTGTACTTCCGCTGCAGCTTGGCTGCAAGGATGTTGCTTTCCCGAGGGTTAACCTGCTTAGTTATTATATCTATGTAATTGGTGCTGTCTTCACACTTATTGCCATCTTTACTGGTGGTGTTGATACCGGCTGGACATTCTATACTCCTTACAGTGCAACGACTGGCGGCAATGTGATGATGATGACCCTGGGTGTGTTTATATTAGGATTTTCATCGATACTAACCGGTGTAAACTTTATTGTGACGATACACCGGTTACGGTCTCCGGGACAGACCTGGAATAAAATCTCCCTGTTTCTATGGAGTTTGTATGCAACCAGTATCATTCAGATACTTGCGACTCCTGTTCTCGCGATTACCTTGCTGCTGCTTACTATGGAACGGGCTTTGCATATCGGAATATTTGACCCTGCCCTTGGTGGCGATCCGGTGCTTTATCAACACTTTTTCTGGTTCTATTCCCACCCTGCCGTTTACATCATGATAGTACCCGGCTTTGGAATTGTCTCGGAAATTATCTCCACATTTTCAAGGAAACATATCTTCGGTTATTGGGCGATTGCACTTTCATCCCTTGCAATTGCTTTTATCGGGTTCCTCGTCTGGGGACACCATATGTTCACTGCCGGGCAATCCTCCCTGGCGAACATGGTATTCTCATTCCTCACATTCCTTGTAGGAATTCCAACCGGTATAAAGATTTTTAACTGGGTGGCGACCATGTATAAAGGGTCCATCGATATGAAAACCCCAATGCTTTATATCATGGCTTTCCTGTTTCTGTTCATGATTGGCGGATTCACCGGTATTATGCTCGGTTCACTGGCTGTAGATATCCATCTTCATGACACCTACTATGTGGTTGCACACTTCCACTATGTGATGATGGGCGGAATGGTGATGGCATTTCTCGGCGGACTGCATTACTGGTGGCCAAAAATGTTTGGCAAGATGTATAACGAATTTTGGGCACGTATTGCCTGTGTTGTTATCTTCATCGGATTCAACCTTACATTTCTCCCGCAGTTTGTAATGGGATCAATGGGAATGCCACGACGATATTTTAACTATCTGGAACAATTCCAGGGATATCATCAGGCTTCTACATACGGTTCTTATATACTTGGAATCGGATTTTTAATTATTGCAGCATATTTGCTTCATTCCCTGCTCAGAGGGAAAAAAGCACCTCCAAACCCCTGGGGAAGCCGTGCAATGGAATGGCAAACATCATCACCACCTTCCCTGCATAATTACGAGCATACACCGGTAGTCATCAATGGCCCGTACGATTACCATAAACCTATGTCAGAATTCCAGCTTGGAATTGAAGGATCACACAACGGCCACGGAGAACACCAACATACCGAAACAAAAACTGTAGAAGCAGATAAATAAAACAGCATTTAACTAACCATGGCACAAACTTCTGCAAACGTAAAAAAAGGGGATCATGTTCAGCATCATTTTGTTGATTCGGATCAGCAGTTCGAATCTGCAAAAATGGGAATGTGGATCTTTCTTGTTACTGAAATTCTCTTCTTCGGAGGCCTTTTCCTGGCCTATATAGTATTCAGAAGCTGGTATCCGGAACTCTACCTGATGGCATCAGATCACCTCGATACATTCTGGGGGGCTGTCAATACCGTTGTACTCATCGGAAGTTCTCTGACTGTTGCAATGGCTATCCGGTCTGCACAATTAAACCAGCAGAAAGGCCTGATTATAAATCTTGCCATAACGATTGCACTGGCCTGTATCTTTATGGTGATCAAGTATTTCGAATATACTCACAAATTTGACCTGGGAATTTATCCTGGTGCATATTATGCATATGATGGAATAGCGCATGACAAGGCAAACATCTTCTTCAGTATCTATTACATGATGACCGGCCTGCACGGTATTCACGTACTAATCGGGATCGGGTTAATGATCTGGTTGATTGTACGTGCACGCAAAGGTCATTTCCACAGCGAATACTATACACCGGTAGAAATTACAGGGCTCTACTGGCACCTTGTTGATATCATCTGGATTTTCCTGTTCCCGTTACTCTATTTAATCGATTAAAACCTAAAGAGCTTTAAGCATGAGTGGACATCATATTTCATCAGCTAAATTTTTGTGGGGCGTCGGAATCGTTCTCCTGGTCCTGACTTTTATAACTGTCGCCGTAACCTGGATTGAAATTCCCAGCCCATGGAACGTCGTTGTAGCTATTGCAATCGCTGTAGTTAAGGCAGCCGTTGTAGCTATGTTTTTTATGAATCTGTGGTGGGATACCAAATTTAACATCCTCCTGTTGGTGATGTCGATTATCTTTTTTATGATTTTAGTGGGAATAACCTTACTGGATACACTATACAGAACAGATCCGATTCCCTCATTTTAATTCTGAATATCAACAAAATTAAAAAGCCGGTTTTGATAATTCAGAATCGGCTTTTTTTATGGTTGTAGTTTGGCCACATTACTTTAAACCCAAAAAAGTCGTTAGACCTTTTTTACACCGATCGCTTTCGGTGCCGATCCCGACACGTTTGTCGGGAAAACACAAAGGTTTATGAGCATTAATTAACATAAGAAACCCTGATTGTTTCAAATTTGGGTTAAAATCTATCTCGCTATGACTGAAAAGAAAATTTCTTCATCAAAAATCGGGCATTTTGAATTATTCACTATAGAAGCCGGCAGGTTCAGGCTTGATGGTGGTGCGATGTTTGGGGTAGTTCCGAAAACGCTTTGGTCAAGACACATCCGTCCTGATAAGAAGAACCGAATTCCAATGGCAATGAAATGCCTGCTCATAAAATCAGAAAACACGGGGAAAATTTATCTTGTAGATAACGGTTCTGGAACCAAGTTTGATGAAAAAATGAATCGTATATATGACATCGATTATGAGGAAAGTGATTTAATAAGCTCACTGGATGCTATCGGACTGAAGCCTGAACATATCACAGACCTGATTTTAAGCCATCTGCATTTTGACCATTGTGGCGGTACTACCTATTACGACGAGAATCAAAATTTGCAGCATCAATTTCCGAATGCCAATTATCATGTTAATGACCGACATCTTCAAAGTGCGTTGAATCCAAATGCCAGGGAAAAAGCCAGTTTTTTAACAGATAACATAATACCTATCTCAAATTCCGACCGGTTAAACAAGGTCCCGGATCAACATGAATTTGAACCCGGCCTTACAGTTATCAATGCAGAAGGACACACAATTGGCCAGCAGCTCCCGGTTGTCCGGGCTGATGGTAAAACAGTCGTATTCGCGGCAGATTTAATTCCTACACACATCCATGTTCCCCTCCCGTGGGTAATGGCATATGATATGGAACCCCTGAAAACCCTTGATGAAAAAGCGGATTTTCTGAAAAAGGCAGCAGAAGAAAATTGGTACTTGTTTCTTGAACACGATGCAGAAAAAGAAGTGATCACCATTCAAAGTCATAATGGCAAATTCTCGGTAAATGAAACGATGAGTTTGAGCGATATTTGAATAACTTGACATACATCGACTGCATATTTATCGTTATAATATCACCAACAGGGTTAACTCCTGATTTTTTATCATTTAGAAGATGAAATAATATAACCGGATTTCTGCAGATGGCAGAGAATAAACCACAAAATGATCGTGCTGATAAACTTCTGAAATTATTTCAGCACAGATTTAAGCAGTTATTAAGAAAGGGTAAACTTTCAGCTTTCTGTCTCTTTGCCGGAATTGTACTCATCGGGTTTGCCATTTTAGGATATTTTGAGGGGAAATTATTTCTGTCTCCGTATATCAAATCGCTCTCCTGGTTTATGATTCTGCTGATTGCCGGCAGTCTGACTTACTGGTGGATCCAGCGCAACGCACCTTCGAGTTTTATCGAGTTTTATCGATCTTTTTGCAATCATTATGGGTTCCAAAATCTCAAAGATGCTCTCGACCTTTATCTGAACAGGGATCAAGAATCATCAGATCTGTACTTTCTCGCTGTTTATATAAATCTGTCTCAAATCACTCCTGAAAATGTGAAATCGGATCTCGGTGATTATTCCCGGAATCACCCGGATCACAAAATGTTTATAACATCTTTGGCGATTTTAATCATCTCTTTAATTATGTCAGGTTCATTATATCTGACAAATCCGGATTCAATATCAAGATCATTTGTTTTCTGGGGTGAATATGAACAACCAAATCCATATGAATTTGTCGTTGTACCCGGTGATACTACCCTTGAACACGGTACAGCTTTTGAACCGGAAATTCGTATTACAGGAGGTTCGGCTTCGAACCTGAACGGAAGAGTTAGCCTGGCCATTAAAACCGATGTCGAAGACGAGTTCAGATACAGGCCTATGGAACAGACCGGCGAAAATACATTCCGGGCATCTCCGCTTGAATTAACCGGTAGAGCAAACTATTACATCCGGCTCGATGAATTCAGAAGCAATCTCTATCATGTAGATGTACAGTTACGGCCGCGATTCGAATCCCTTACAGTTGAGATTGTCCCACCCTCCTATACCGGTTTATCCCCAACAACATCAGACTACCCGTTTGCTGTTGCGAGAGCCTATGGCGGATCTGAAATTACAGTAAAGGGCATCCCAAATAAGCCACTTGAAGAGCTTATACTCTCTCTCAGCGAATCAGATATCCGGATGCTTCCGGCCAATAGCCAGCCGGATACAACACTTTATACAGCTTCCTTTGCCGCAACCGGGAGCGACACAATTTCATTTATGATGACTGATACTGACCAGTTGACCAATCGAAATCCTTTTCGATTTCGTTTATCAAAGATTGAGGATGAATACCCGGTTGTTGTTATCAGGGAACCCGAAAGAAATTTATCTATTCCGGAACCCGAATCACTTGATATATTCTATCAGGCTGCAGATGATTTTGGCCTGACCGGGGCTGTGTTGAATTGGGAACTTCAACGAGCTTTCACGGCAGAACCACAACACGGCTCCAGAAATCTTGATACTCCTGTTATCGGTGAGCCCGCCCATGTTGAATGGAAGCTGCAGGATTTGGACTTACGCCCACGTGATCAACTCACATTTTGGATTACAGTGTGGGATAACGATGAATTTAACGGATATAAATCCACCGACTCACAGCAACTTATCCTGGAAGTTCCATCTGTCAGTGCTTTTCTTGAAAATATTAACCGAAGGGAACGTGATGTACAG
>SLKH01000312.1 GCA_007134665.1 Balneolaceae bacterium | reverse complement strand
GTAATTCCGGTCTTATCGGATGAGAGTTTTGTGAATACTGTTGTTGAATTTTGATCAGGAATGAATGAACCCGAATTCCCATGAGTCTCATCTAAACCGGAATTAAGCGGGTTATTCAGCCCAATAAATAGTAAAATATAGAATAGCCACTGTTTCATATACGCAAGTAAGATACTGCAATGCTTAACTTCATAATTGTTAACTGAAACTGCAATTTATTGATTATTCCGGTGTTCTGATCATTTTTTTATAAACGGATTTAATGTAAAGACGAAAAAGACAAAAGTGAATAGACGGACATGACGGAAGACCGATGACCGGCGACGGGTGTACTTCGGTCCTGAGTCACCGGTCATCGTATGACTTTTTATCCAGAGCCGCAGATCATTAACTTATCCGGGCATCCCGTGGAGAGTCATCCGATGACTAATATCCGCCATCTCATCATTGACATTACATTGTTATTCATATTAAAAAAGCTCCCCACTCCTTGGAGTGGAAAGCTTTTAACAGATGATGAGATCTTTAAAAAAATAAGTTAACCTATTGATGATTTGAATTACCGTTGAATCAACTCATCATTTCAGATAAATCATCAACAGAAATTAATCTGCAGCTTCTGCTTCGGCTGCAAGTTCTTCCTCGGTTTTGAATACCGGGTGATCGGGATCACCACCTGAATTGATGTATGCAACCAGGTCTCTCAATTCATCTTCATTCAAGGGATTGATTAGTCCGGGAGGCATTGTAGAAACTCCCAGGTGCTCCCTGGAAACAACATCGTCACGTGAAACTATTCTTGGTTCAGCATTTGGATCCTGTGAATAAATTTCCAGGTGATCTGCCCTGTCTGCGACCAGCCCGACAATCGTCTCACCACTGCTCAGGGTAACTCGTGTACTACTGTATTGATCTGATACCAATATATTAGGATCGATAATTTTTTCGATCAAACCCTGTGTTCTGAATCGTCTGTTTACGGTACTGAGATCCGGCCCCATATCACCTCCGTAACCGTCGAAACGGTGACATGCAGCACAGGTTGTTGCAAAGAATGCATTTCTGCCTTGCTCAAAATCACGCCCGGATCCGCTTCCAAGTTCTCCGGCAAGTACACTCATCGCTTCATCGACTGTCCAGTTACGGCCGGGGCCTTCCGGTGCAGTAATGTCAAAATCAGGCTGTTGTGCCAAACTTACACCTGCTATATCGGAAACAGCTTCCCGCTCTTCTTCCGTAGCATGGCTGAGTGCATCTCTTCTTACATCCTCAAGAAACCCGGTATAACTTGCACCACCCATTCGATCGGCTGCATTATTGATAAACTCAAAATACGAACGTCTCTGATCGATCGTCCAGCCATCACTGAGAGTCCTAAGCATAAAAGCATAGTGAAGCTCCTGAACCGGTGGTGGATTTTCAATCATCTGCATGATGGTAGAACCGTATCGCTCACTTCGTCCGAGAATATCCACCCAGCCTTCCGTTTCCGGAATGGTTTCATTCTGCATCAGGGTCAGGGCTTTGTCGATAACTCTTGCATCACGGAAGCGAACCAATACGCGTATCAGTTCAGTATTCACCCTGTTATCCTCATTCGGAAGGTATTGCTGAAGATTGTTTGTTATTTGCTGAATGGTTTGGTTATCTGGTTCACCAAGTCGGATAACGGCGAGTGCCATGGCTCGAAGATATCCCAGTTTTTGATCAGCATCGAGACTGGAAAGATCCATGTCCATTAACGAACTGAATACAGCATCTCTGTAATCGGTTGGTGCAGTTCGGGCGAGTGCAACCAGTGCAGTAATTCTTGCCTGGGTACGGTTTTCATTCAAAGCCCTGTCTGCCCAGCTCTCAACCGGCTGATGTTCAACTGCAACGCGTGCTGCCGTACGAAGAATCCTGTCTTCACTTGCAAGATGCGGCCAGGCTGCATCAACAGCACCGGGATCCTGAACTCCGTGAAAAGATTCCAGGTGGTGTCTCAATTCGCGCTGCTCGCGTGCAGCAGGATCATCAACCACTTCTGCAGGCTCGGTGGATTCGTCGCCTGTATAAATAACACGATACAGGTGAGATTGCTGATTCCTGCCTCCTGTCACAAAATACATATGCCCATCTTTACCGATAACAGCCTGTACAAGTGGCAGTGGTGCCCCGGATAAAAATTCTTCCGCTTCCGCTTCGTAGCCGGCCCCTTTTGGTGTCATATGAATTGCATAGAGAGTACCAAACGTCCAGTCAAGAGCGTACAAAGACCGTTGATAATCAGCGGGGAAACTTGCCCCTTTACCTGAAATCAAGCCTACTGGTGAACCGGGGCCGATTTCTACAAGAGGTGGCAGTTTATCTTCGTAATAGTTTGGCCATTTTCCGCTTCCGCTTCTCCAGCCAAAATCTGTTCCGCTGGTTACATGTACGATCGCTGTCGGACGATACCACGGAGTTCCAAAGTCCCATTCCATATCAGCGTCATAGGTAAATAGCTCATTGTGTTCGTTCAGTGCAACATCAAACTGATTACGATACCCCATACTGATCATCTCCCATTCCGTGGCTTCAGGGTTGATGCGGGCTATCCAGCCACCGGGAGCCAGAATTCCGCGTGCATG
>SLKH01000372.1 GCA_007134665.1 Balneolaceae bacterium | reverse complement strand
TCATTGCCGAGCGAATCCTGCAGAACATTTCCGCGCCTGTCACGAACCAAAGTTTCGCCGTCTTCAATTTCCCTGGTCTCCTCATACCGGTTAACCTCAAGCCTTTCCGGGGCAATTGAAATATCTTTGATATTCAATACTACGAAATAATCATACTCCAAATCAGGATCTTCAATGGTATCGAAATTCAGCCACCCTGTGTTCAAATCTTTCAATGCGATTCTTTGCATCTCCTCTTCAAATTTTTCCGGCAATATTTTATCGGAGCTGTTCTCAACATGGAATAGAACATTATTGGTGCCAATAAAACCGGCTTCATTAATTTTGGAATCAACTTCTCTGAATCCGGGATAGAGTTGTTGTACCCGATAGAACTCCTGGTAGGCCTGGCGAGCACTTTGGCGGTCTCCCCGCTGCAGGTATTCAAGGCCGCGTTCGTAAGAGATGTTTGCAGCCTGACTCTTCGCTTCAACAATTTTTTCGTTGTAGTTAAAAAAATCAAACTGGCTTCGTACCTGTTGAGGAAGTCGCCGAACAACATTTTGTCTTCGGTTGAGCTGTTCATAGATTTGGTAAATTTCAATCCAGTTATCATCCCGGCCTTCCAGTTGAAGAAATTCAATTCGTTCTTCATCGAAGGTATTTGCAAGGTAGAATGCTTCCTGAAGAACACCCAGTTCTTTCGAATTGTTTGGATTGCTTTGAAGTTTGTCAGCAGCTCTGTTGATAGCCCTGTCGTATTCTCCCCGCTGAAGCATTTTCTGTGATGATGCACATGATACAGCAAATACAGTAAGCAGTACGATTAAGATGATATTTCTTTTCGGGTAACTGTCAGCCATCGTTTCAGTATTTTTTTTTAATAGCGAATTATCGTGTCATTTTATATCCAATATCAGGTCAGTCAATTCTTTGATCTATCACATATAGATGTGACCTGATCAGAACGGTTCAACAAGAAAGAGAAGCATGGGCAAACTTTGTTTCACTCTCAGATTTCGATAAATCAAGCCGATCTATTTTTCTTTAGAGGCAGTTTTTCAGGGAATTTGACTATCAAACCAACAAGATGTAAGCGCTTTTCTAATTTGTTATTAAATATTTATGATTTATTTCATAAATACTTAAAAAAGTATTGACAAAGTTGCTATGAACCTTTGATATTAAGCCAACATAACTATGAACTAAAGCCTAACGTTTATGAAACTTGTTCTTAAATCTTCAATTTTAATCCTTACTCTGGGTCTCTTTGCGGCAGTTGTTGCTGTAAATACTCATTCAGCAGCAGCTGAAAGCATACCGATCGCTGAGACTGAGATGGTAGTCTCAGTAGCAGAAGAGGTTGCTCTGCAGGAAACCTATTCCACAATGGAAGAGTTTGAAAGTTCAGCAGCATACACAAAGTTTATCATTGATAACCTGTGGATACTGATTGCGGCTTTTCTTGTATTGCTTATGCACCTCGGGTTTGCCTCCGTTGAAAGTGGCCTGACTCAGGCTAAGAACTCTGTAAATGTTATATACAAGAATGTTTTTATCCTCTGTACCGGTATTCTCACCTATGCTTTCGTAGGATTTCAGATTATGTACCCTGGTGATTTCAATGGGTTTTTCGGCTTCGGAGGCTTTGGCATAGGCTTTGATGCATCTGATCCGGTTGGAATGTTAACACCTGCGTATGGTGAAGAGATGACCATCTGGAGTGATTTTATCTTCCAGGCGATGTTTGCAGCCACAGCGGCTACCATTGTATCCGGTTGTGTAACGGGCCGTATCAAACTCTCTTCATTTATGATCTTTGGCGCATTGCTGGTAGCTATTTCTTACCCGATTACCGGAAGTTGGTTATGGGGTGGCGGATGGTTGGATCAGCTTGGATTTTATGATTTTGCCGGCTCTACCCTTGTTCACGGAGTTGGCGGAGCTGCCGGACTTGCTTGTGTAATCATGCTCGGAGCCAGAAAAGGAAAGTATGAAGGTGGTAAAATCAATACGATACCGGGACACAGTATCCCACTTGCAACCATCGGAGTTTTCCTGCTTTGGATCGGCTGGTTCGGGTTTAACGGCGGTTCTGTACTGAGTGCGAACCCAACCGAAGTATCCTTCGTATTTGTAACCACCGCCCTGGCTGCAGGTGCCGGCGCCCTGGCTGCAATGATTACCACACAGTTTTTGATGAAAAGCCTCGATGCATCCATGGCATTGAATGGTATTCTTGCCGGACTGGTAGGTATTACGGCCGGTGCCGATGTGATTTCACCCTTGGGTGCAGTAGCTGTAGGAGCCATCGCTGGTGTAATCGTTGTCTTTGCAATCAACTTCTTTGACAGAATCAAGATTGACGATCCGGTAGGAGCTATATCTGTACATGGTGTCTGTGGAATCTGGGGAACTCTTGCAGTAGGAATATTTGCTCCCGGTTTCAGCTTCCTTACCCAGTTGATTGGTACGGCAAGTATACTCGCTTTCACCCTTGCATTTACTTTTATCGTCTTCGGCTTGATAAAAGCTACCCTGGGTGTCCGTGTATCCGACCAGGTTGAACTTGACGGTCTTGATATTTCTGAACACGGCAGCAGTGCATATCCATACTTTGCAGGCATCAACCTGACTGCACCTGC
>SLKH01000344.1 GCA_007134665.1 Balneolaceae bacterium | reverse complement strand
GGCGCGAAATTAAAAAACCAATTATAATCTGAGTTCGATTGTAAATCAGGTATAAAAATTAAGAGTTTAAACCATGCTGGATAAGCTGCTGAACAAGATTGAAAAAAATGAATACCGGGTAGGAATCGTGGGGCTGGGTTATGTCGGCCTGCCACTGATGTGGACATTTCACGTAAAGGGTGTACCGGTGCTGGGATTCGATATCGATGAAAAGAAAGTAAATTGTATCAATGAGGGAATACCTTATATCAAGCATCTCGGGGAAGATATGATGCAGAAACTTGCAGGCTCTTCGATGTGTGATGCAACAACAGACTTTTCGAGGCTTAACGAAGCGGATGCGATACTGATGTGTGTGCCAACACCGCTGGATCACCACCGGGAGCCTGATATGACATATGTAGAAAATACGACGAAGACCGTTTCGAAACATTTAAGAAAAGGGCACCTGGTTATCCTGGAGTCAACCACCTACCCCGGTACTACAGAGGAACTCATCATACCAATCCTTGAAAAAGAATCGGGTATGAAAGCCGGTAAGGATTTTTATGTGGCATACAGCCCTGAAAGAGAAGATCCGGGCAATGAAAACTTCAACACTGCAGCAATCCCAAAAGTTGTTGGCGGCCATGGTGAAGAAGCCCTGAAGCTTGCACGGGCGGTGTACGACACAGCAATAGTTGAGACGGTTCCGGTCAGCGATACAAAGACGGCTGAAGCAGTAAAACTAACGGAAAATATCTTCCGCTCGGTGAACATTGCATTGGTAAATGAACTTAAAGTGGTTTATGAAGCGATGGGTATTGATGTTCACGAAGTATTGGATGCCGCAGATACCAAGCCGTTCGGCTTTATGAAGTTTACTCCCGGCCCGGGCCTTGGCGGACACTGTATCCCGATCGATCCGTTTTATCTGACTTGGAAAGCCAGGGAAGTTGAAAAATACACCCGTTTTATTGAACTGGCCGGAGAAGTGAATACAACGATGCCGCAATATGTGGTTGATCGAACATTAAAAGCACTGAACTCAAGAAAAAAAGCTATCAACGGCAGCAGTATTTTATTGATCGGACTGGCATATAAACCGAATGTGGATGATGACAGGGAATCTCCAACATATAAGTTAATGGACCTGTTTGATGGGTATGGAGCTGAAGTTTCTTACTACGATCCTTATGTTCCGGTTATTAAACCAAGCAGGGAACACGGGCACTGGGCAGGTAAAAAGTCCATTGGTTGGAACAAAACAACCATTCAGGATTTTGATGCAGTACTGATTTCCACCAATCATTCCAATATTAACTATGGTGAACTTGCTGACTGGGCTGATTTGATTATCGATACGAGAAATGCGATGAATGGAATTACGTCTGACAGAAATAAAATCTGGAAAGCATAGATAATCCCGGTTTTGGATCAACAAGGCTTATTAAAACATACAACTAACCTGATATATATCAATACGAGTTAACCACTTAAATGCCTGATAACGAATTGAAAAATATACTTGTAACCGGTACAGCAGGATTCATCGGTTACCACCTGGTACAGCGTCTTGTAAAAGAAGGATACAACGTAACCGGAATAGATAACATCAATAGTTACTATGATGTACAATTAAAACTCGACCGGTTGAAAGAAACGGGGATTGAAATTCCGGAGAAACCAGATGGAAAAATTCAGAGTTCTGAACATGAGAACTATTCATTTTATAAACTGGATTTAAATGACAGGGAAGGACTGGCAAAACTTTTTGAACAGGAAAGTTTTGATGTAGTCATTAACCTTGCCGCCCAGGCAGGAGTGCGTTACAGCCTGGAAAATCCGCATGCATATCTTGAAAGTAATATTACAGGTTTTCTGAATATTCTTGAAGGGTGCAGGCATACCTCTGTCGGTCACCTGATATATGCTTCCTCGAGCTCCGTGTATGGGAATAATGATGAGGTACCATTTAAAACTTCAGACCGGGTTGACACACCAGTCAGTTTATATGCGGCAACAAAAAAATCAAATGAGTTAATGGCGCATACCTATTCCCATCTGTTTGATGTGCCGGCAACAGGATTGAGATTTTTTACAGTTTATGGCCCCTGGGGAAGGCCTGATATGGCACTATTTAAATTTGCAGACCTGATGACAGCCGGCAAACCAATTGATGTTTATAACCATGGAGATATGTACCGGGATTTTACCTATATCGATGACATCATTGAAAGTATTGTTAGGTTAATTCCAAAGATACCCGGTAGTTCGGTTGTGAAACCATCCGAAAAGGTGAAGGATACCGGTAAACAAGAAAAATCCAATGCCCCTCACAGAGTGTTCAATATCGGGCATGGAAGCCCGGTCAAGCTGATGGATTTCATCGATACACTTGAAAAAAACCTGGGAATTACGGCAGAGAAGAATATGATGCCGATGCAGCCTGGCGATGTTCCCAGAACATGGGCTGATGTAGAAGACCTGTTTGAAGTCATCGATTATAAACCGAAGGTTTCAGTTGAAGTGGGAATTTCAGAATTCATTCGCTGGTATAAAGCCTATTTTGAAAAATAGCACATCCGGTTAATCTATCAGAACCTGCGAGAGTCCGTCAGGTCCTCGCAGAGTTCGGATTAAGCT
>SLKH01000197.1 GCA_007134665.1 Balneolaceae bacterium | reverse complement strand
AGCCTTTCTACACTCGACCGGAGTACCCTCACCTGTTCCTGTGCCAGGATAGCACCATAATAAGCCCCCTTAATCTGGTCGACTACCTGTTGCTGTTCCCTTTGGAACTGGTCCTGACTTATTTGCCTGAATTGTTCTGCACCCCTGATTGCAGCAAATGCTGCACCATTATAGATAGCTTGAGAAATGGAAACCCCCACCTGAAACTGATTATCAACAGCAAATGGATTATCATCTGTAATGGGAGAAATACCGGCTTCTTCCAGGCCATCTCTCTGTCTCTCCATGAAATCTTCAAATGAAATCGGCTCTGTTGAAGGATCATCATCTGTCCGGGCGTTTTCATTGTAGGCCAACCATTCTATAGAACCAAACAATTCAAACAGCCCGCCGGCATCAGAACCGGCAAAAGGATTTGGAGAAATTACATTTCTTGTATAGGAACCCGATGCATTGACCTGTGGATAAACGGAACCCCACGCTTCACGAATTTGCTGATCAGCAGTTTCGATATCAAGTAACCCTCTTCGCAACAGGTAATTGTTGATTAAGGCAATTTCTATCGCCTCATCCAGTGTAATCGTAATCTCGTCAGGTATCTCACCTCGATCAGCCTGGCCGGTTACCTTTTCTGCAGAAATGGATATTAGTATTGTAATGATTAGTAAAAGCCTGGCATTTGCCATTGAACCTGATCTCGTAATGGTTAATTATATTGTTCAAAGAAAACTTGTTGTACAAAGCAAACCGAAAATTGCTGCCGGTTTTCAAGTTAGCTATGAAGTACGCAAAGCAATATCAATTGTTTCAAAAAAAATGACTTCCAGTCAGTTTGTTTATTTATTTTGACATTCCTTTTTGAAGAAGTTGAATAAACGACTCAAACATCGACTCCACATCCAGTTCAATATCATCGATAACTTTGAAATGGTGCCCCATCGATTTAAGGTATGCCACCTGAACAATTCCCCGGGAACTTGCCCAAATCATCACCGCCAGTTCTTTTGGGTCGTATGTATCATCAATTGTTCCATCCTGCATGCCTATCTGAAGGGTACGTGTAATGTAAGCCATCGCTTCCCTGGAGTTCTCCTCACAAAGCTGAGCCATCTTATTCTTATTCAGAAAGTTCTGATCCTGAATGCTTTCGTAATAGGAAAAAGCATGAAAATAAATCGGGTTTTCTCTCACAAATTCCAGATATGTTTCACCCAGTATGCGTATTAACTCAATTCCCGTTTTATCCAGCGATAATACTTTGACAAACCTGCTATTCAATTTTTGAGACCCTTTTAAACAGATAGCAAGGTAGAGGGCGGTCTTATTCTTGAAATAGAGGTAAAGAGTGCCTTTACTTAATTCTGCCTTTTCGGCAATCTCATCCATTGTCGCCGCTTCAAATCCTCTCTCCAGAATCACCTGCTCAGCAGCATCGATAATGGCTTCCTGCCTTCGAAGTTTTTCCCGTTGTTTCCGTTCAGCTGTTCCCAAAGAGTTCTGTAATTATGACTACAAGTCAGTTTATGAATTAAAGTCAATAAAGATAGGTAAGATTCCTGTTTCAATCATCTTTTTTTTTAAAAATTCTTTCAGATCACAAATCTTACAGGAGTTGTAAACATCTATTTCACTAGAAAAAATTCCTGATGTCTTTTAATACTTATCTGAGTATGTTTACAAGCTTCAGATTTACATATATCAAATACTTTTGAACCGAATTGCCCCTATAAAAGCCATAGACCTTCTATTACTGTTTGTAGTGATCATCTGGGCGCTCAATTTTACAGTCATCAAGGCAAGTCTCGATGAAATCGGGCCTCACACTTTTAACGCACTTCGATTCACCCTTGCGTGTACTATTATCTGGATTATCATCTGGAACAGGGGAGACTGGTTTACAATCCCCAGACATCACATTATACCTCTTATCTCTCTTGGGCTTTTTGGCAACCTGGTCTATCAATGGCTTTTTATAATCGGCATTGATTATACCTTTGCAGCAAATGCTGCAATCATACTCGGCACTATTCCAATCTGGGTAGCAGTTTCATCCCATTTTTTTTCATTGGAAAAGATGACCAGATTAAAGGGGATCGGGGTAACTCTTGCATTTATCGGTGTCATAATAATTATAACCGGTGGCGGGAACCAGGTAACTTTCGGTTCCGATACATTTCTCGGTGACTTGCTCATCATTGCTGCCGCTTTTGTTTTTGGCATCTATACTGTATTCTCCAAACATTATTTAACTTACTACAGTCCGATTCAATTTTCAGGAATCATGGTATCGGTTGGTGCAGCATCACTAATTCTGCTTGCACTCCCTGAGATGGCTTCCACAAATTGGTCTGAGATTTCTTATGCCGCTTATGGAGGCGTCATCTACAGCGGAGCTCTCGCTATCGGATTTGCTTATCTGGTGTGGAACTATGGTTTGCATAAGGTAGGGGCTGTAAAAACATCAACATACCAAAACCTGGTACCCGTACTCGGACTGGCATTCGGTGTCATTATCTTAAATGAACAGCTCTCCATGGTACAATATGCCGGAGCTTTAGTTACGGTAGCCGGAATCGTACTTACAAGAAAGTTTTAATACTTCACTTTTCACTTTTCACTTTTCACTTTT
>SLKH01000365.1 GCA_007134665.1 Balneolaceae bacterium | reverse complement strand
TCCACTTGAAGAAATGTTTGAAATGAAATAACCTTGTATATAACATGGGTAATAATCCTCATGTTGATTCAATATTCAAAACCTGGCTACAAATTCATGTTGAAATATGTCCACTTCATTTTATCTGCAAATCATACACATTATTGATTGTAGCTGCCTCTTGCTTCATGTTAAAGATATAACATCAATAGTCAGTCATCGGATGAGTCTCTTAATAAATGTCTTTTAGATCCATTATCGCTGAATTTTATGAAAAAACTCTTCCGATGACTTTCTGCAACAACACTTTTACAGTTGACACGACACTGGTACTGCATTTTTTTAACCTAAAAAACCGTTACGATGTGGATCAAATCAAATCTACTGTTTAAGTCATCAAATATGATATTAGCCTGGATGGCAGGTTTAATTATCATGTGGCCGCCAGGTGAAGGAGTGCAAAATTTTGAAGTGAATTCTAATCCGGCACAATTCCATTCAAGTGCAGAAGCAGTAGCCTGGCCGGAAATTACCAGTCAGCAAAAAGCATGGACCAGATGGTGGTGGATGGGTAATGCTGTGACAAAAGAAGGAATCACCTATCACCTGGAAAAAATGGCTGAGGCAAATTTCGGCGGGGTTGAAATCTCTCCCATTTACGGCGTTGAAGGATATGAAGAGGACTCAGTACCGTACCTGTCTGAAGAATGGATGGCACTTCTCGTTCACACAGTTGAGGAAGCAGAGCGTCTGGGAATGCAGGTTAATATCAATTATCAACCCTTTGATTCTTCCGGGTGGGAACCAATGGAATCGGGATTACTTGGCCCTGTTACAATTACTCCTTTGTCAATTACCAATTAATTACGTTATTCACATATCATGAATAATTTGAGTCCATATTATGTAAAGGGGATGATTGTGCTTTTCATTCTGGGGATGTGTACAATATCAACTTCAGTTTTGTCAGCGCAGGTCATAGAAGGAGTGGATTATTCAGACCGGTCACATGTGTACCAAACCTTCGATCTGACTACGAATGATGAGGTTGGGCAGAGATTTGCTTCGGAGAGCCTTACATATGTGGATGATGTAACCGGGTTTGAAATTTTGTCATTGACAACATCACGTTTTTCAAATTCAAGCTATTTTACCCGAAATGATATCAAGCTGATGCCCTTACATCCCAATAAAGATTCTAACTAACCTAACTTAATTAATATTTAGAACATGGCGAATACACTTCTGGATAGATTGGATGCCCGTCTGGATTCAATCGATGAATTTGAACGGGAACCGGTACCAGAGAAAGAACTGAAAGGATGGAGGGGATTTCTCGGCATGTATGCCGGTGAACATACAGCTGGAACTGAATTTGTAATCGGGGCACTTTTTGTAGCACATGGTGTATCGGCAGTTGACCTTATTTTTGGCCTGATCGTTGGCAACCTGCTCGCCGTATTAAGTTGGGCATTTCTCTGTGCTCCTGTTGCCGTAAAAACCAAACTGACGCTCTATTGGCAATTGAATAAAATCTGTGGTGGCAATCTTGCTTTGCTCTATAATATCGTCAATGCCGTAATGTTCTGTTTCCTGGCTGGAGCGATGATTACAGTAGCCGCAACGGCAGTAGGGTTACCTTTTAATATTCCGATGCCGGGACTCGACGACTGGCTGCCTACCAGTGTTGGCTGGGTTATTACAGTGTTTGCAGTGGGAAGCGTGATTACCATCATTGCGATTGCGGGGTATGAATATGTAGCCCGTTTTGCCAATATCAGCTTTCCGTGGATGTTATTGGTCTTTCTCGCCGCAGCGATTGCAGTGTTGCCATCACTTGGCGTCAGTACCGTTTCCGATTTTTGGCCTGCAGCGAAAGACAGAATCTGGACCGGAGTACCGGTCGAAGGTTTAACCCAGTTTACGTTCTGGCATGTCATGTTTTTTGCCTGGTTTGCAAATATGGCGATGCATATCGGAATGTCTGATATGTCGATTCTGCGTTTTGCAGAAGACTGGAAAATGGGTTTCTCATCTGCTGCAGGAATGTTTTTCGGGCACTTTTTGGCATGGATCGCATCGGGTATACTGATGGCGGCAGCAGCCGGAGCAGTTGCGCCGGGTGTAATCGCATTTAACAGTGCCGGAATAGCCGGAGCCATCTGTGTGGTCATCGCGGGCTGGACCACAGCCAACCCGACCATCTATCGGGCAGGCCTTGCATTCCAAGCGGTGACTCCGAACTGGAAACGCTGGAAAGTGACGCTGTTTACCGGCCTTTTAACTTCCGTTATTGCCTGTTTCCCGGCGCTTGTGATGAACCTGCTCGATTTTGTTGCGCTCTACGGACTCGTGCTTATGCCAATGGGTGCAGTTGTTTTCCTGGATGTAATGGTGTTTGAAAAAATGAACCTGCTTCGAAACTATGCGGAAAAATCCGGAATCAAGTTTAACTGGGCAGCAGGGCTGACCTGGTTCCTGACTCTTGCGATGTGTCTGTTTATTAACCTTTATTTCGGAATTGAGATCTTCTTCCTCGGGTTACCGGGATGGTTTATTGCGGTGCTCCTCTATATTGGCTTCAGTTACATGTTTCAGAAAAAGCTGGAATCATGGAATGAGGAACAATCTTTTTCAAAATCGGAAAATTTATAACAAGTAAGTTAACGTCAAACGTATGTCTATATTCATAAAAATTGTAGCACTTACCGGGCTTGGATTTACAATCATTCCATCCCTGCTTGTATTTACGGATCATATATCATTCGAAATGCATACAAACCTGATGATTGTCGGTATGATTCTATGGTTTGTGGCATCCCCTTTCTGGATGAAGGAAAAAGAGCTTTAAAATTTGCTTAAGTGGTGATATAGTATCTGGCAGTAACTAATTTTACCCAAAAAATCGGGCTAAAACTATTTGAAAAGTAACAAGATAAAATCTCCCCTTGAGGGGAGTACCCCGACAGTGTTTTTCTGTCGGGGGGAGGGGTGTTAAGTGATGTATTGGATATTTATTTAATTCAAAATAGTCATTGGATCAATGTCAATTTTGGGTTCAATGGTTTCACCGCTTAAATGGCCAGACATTATAATTAGATTAACAGGATCATCAAACAGAATTAATAGAATGAAAATTTCAGAAGAACAATTAAAGAGCCATAACAAAAAAGAATCAGAGGTTCATAGCCGGCATTTTGATGAAATTGCCGGCAGGCTTGATAAAAATAATCTGAATATTGAATCTCTGATTCAACAACTTGAACAATTTCAGGTTACCATCCCGAGCTGGGCTTTGGGAGCGGGAGGTACACGGTTCGGCCGGTTTTCAATAGGTGGAGAACCAGCTACTCTCGGAGAGAAACTTGATGATGTCGGGTTGATTCATGCAATGAATCGTACCAGTGGAGCGATTTCACTTCACATCCCCTGGGATATACCCGATGATATGGTTGCGATTCGGGAAAAAGCAGATGAACTGGATATCACATTTGATGCTGTAAATTCAAATACATTCCAGGATCAAAAAGACCAGGAGTATTCCTATAAATACGGGTCACTTTGTCATACCGATAAAAAAATAAGAGTGCAGGCTGTTGAACATAATGTGCAAGTGATCCGGTATGGGGAACAGTTGGGGTCAAAAGCGATTACAGTCTGGCTGGCAGATGGTTCCAATTTTCCGGGGCAACAGAACTTTCGAAAGGCATTTGAGAGAACCCGTGATTCACTTGAAAAAATCTACCTGGAACTTCCATCCGACTGGAAAATGCTGATCGAATATAAACCGTATGAACCCAATTTTTATTCAATGGTGATCCCGGACTGGGGGACATCGTTTCTGCTTGTATCAAAGCTTGGAGATAAAGCAGAAACTTTGGTTGATCTCGGGCATCACCTGCCCAATACCAATATCGAACAAATCGTTGCGACATTGTTGCTGGAGCATAAACTGGGCGGATTTCATTTTAATGATTCAAAATACGGGGATGATGACCTGACAACCGGATCGGTAAAACCCTATCAACTGTTTTTGATTTTTAACGAACTGGTAGAAAATATCGATCATCCTGATCAGCCATTTTCTCAAATTGCCTGGATGATTGATGCCAGCCATAACGTGAAGGATCCTCTTGAAGACCTGCTACAGTCTGTTGAGGCCATTCAGATTGCATTTGCCCGGGCGTTATTAGTGGACCGGGAACAGCTTGAGCATGCCCGTAACGCAAATGATGTTAGCCTCGCACAAGAAGTAATGCAGGACGCATTTCGTACAGATGTCAGGCCACTTGTTGCCGAGTCCCGGATTCGATCAGGAGCGGCGGCCCACCCATTGAAATTGTATCGTCAGCTGGAAGTACGAAAAAACCTGATTAAGGAAAGAGGTACAGAAACACAAGCGACGGGGTTGTAAGGCAGAATTAAAAACTGAGTGATAACTGTAATTATATTTTCTCTTTTGGGAAAAGCGAGATCTCTGATTTCAGATTGTAGATTACCCGATCTCAGGTCTAAACATCCAAATCAGAGATCTTCAATCGATTAATCTGAATTCAGAGATCAATTAATGTGGGTATACCAGGTAACAGCTGCACTTTAAAAAGTATAAGTGTATTTCATAAGAACCCCGCGGGATTGGCTAAAAGGCCTTACCGGGGAGTAAGCAAAGCGGTTTGAATTGACGTTTTCATTTAATAGTATGTAAAAGTCATTCCCTTCACGAGGATTATATCTCAGCCGGATATTGGAAAATATCAATTCGGATTCGTTGCTGTATTGAATAAATGCCCGAATGGAGAACCGGGTATTTAAATAATATTCAGCACGTAACCTGCTGATGTGAGTGCTGAATGCCTGGTCACGATCAGGAAATTCGACAAGGTTATACTCATAATATGGCTGAAGGTTAAAATGGCGGGAGAGAGACAGTCTTGTAGTTAACTCAGTGGAAATTCGATAACCGTCAAAAAACTGGCCGGCAGTAACCGTAGCCTCTGCATTATACAAGCTGCCTTCAGGAGTATTGAAGTTCAGTTCCAGATCAAAGAATTCATAAATATCAGCCGGAATGAAAGAACCGTCAAAAATGAAAAATGTCTCTCTCAAATGTTCATAGTTGTAGGTTAGTTCTGCTGAAAGGCTGCTTCCCGATTTCCAGTTGACTTCCCACTCCGGCCCGACATTGATCGATTCCAGTTCACCGGTATTATCGACCAGAAAAAGATTACCACCCACTGAGATTTGATGGTTCTGGATTTGGGAAACTTCACTTCCATACCATCCATAATTCAGGGTCAATCCAAAACGACTGTAATTTTTTCGGCCAACAAAACCAACACCCGGATCAAACAGATACCCGTTTCTTGAAAAACCGAGATTGTATCCAAAACCGGCTATTCTGCGTGTTTGCCAGTCAATTCTTGTCCTTGTAGCGTGCAACGATGTGATAGGTAAATCGACCTCGGAATCTACAGTTTGTCCGTATTGAACCGAGAGATAATCATCCCCGAAAAGGTGAAAAATACCGTCAAATCCAAATGAATAATTAGTATAACCATCTTCACTGAGGCGGCTGGTCAACAGGGTGCCGATATGGGAGTTATTATTGAATACATTTCTCCTGAGGCGGAATGCACTGAAATTTTCGGATGGGCTTTGTCTCAGCCGGGCTGTTTGCATGTTAATTACACCGATATCCCAGCTACCGAGGCTGCCGGTAACGCGAGCACCGCCAAGAATCCTGATTTGTTGTCCATCCCTGATACCGATCCGGCGGCTGTAAAACAGTCGGTTGTTCCCTCCCATATTAACATCAAAAAGGTCAGATCTCTCCTGGAAAAATTTGCGTTTTTCAGGCAGATACAGGGCAAATCGTGTCAGGTTTACCTGCTGGTCATCCGCTTCAACCTGTGCAAAATCCGTATTAAGTGTCAGATCAAGAGTCATATTACTTGCAAAGCCGTATTTGATATCAAGGCCGGCTTCATGAGTCATCTGATCATCACGAATGTAGGATAACTCCTGTTCACCGGTTTCACTTAGTTGATGCTCCTGTGAAAATCCACCGAGCAAATACGGTGTTATTTGGAGAGGGCGGGTGTATTCGAGTTCTTCAAATACAATTGTGTGAGTTTGAGACGGTTTGTACTGTCCGTTAAAACCCCAGTTATTGGGTATTGCCGGGAAAACATTAGATTCATTTTTACGTGCGATCCAGCGCATTACCGTCATTCCCATCGTTACCTGACCGTCCTGAACCTGGAACCGGAGACTGCTCAATGGGATGCGCATTTCGACAAACCATCCCTGATCGTTCTGAACTGTTTCCACATCCCAGAATGTATCCCAGTCATAATTGAAAGGAGATCCGCCTTCGGCATCATTAGAAATGATAAAATCGGCTCTGGCGCCACCCGGATTAGTAAAAAAAGCGATAGCAGTATCGTTATTATTAAACGTATCCAGGATAATGCCAAACTTGTCGTTAGAAAGATCTTCAAAATTTCTCTGGAAACTTGTGGATTGAATCCCAAAAGGATTGGAGTCAAATAGCCGGGCCCCTATATAGAGATACTCATTATCGTAGAGAAGCCGGATATCGGATACCTCTGTTGGTTGCAATCCGTGTTCCGGAAAATAGGTGCGCATGGGCAGGGGATCTGAGACCTGCCAAATTTCTTCATCCGGCATACCGTCAAACTCAATTGCGGCAGATATATGAGGGATAGTAATTGAAGATTGGGCTAAAGCAAAAAGTGGAGAGAGTAAAAGTATAAGTATTATCGCCGTAATTCGATACAATTGATCGTTCTTACTGAAATTATTGAACATTTCTAGTTGAGTATGTTACTATGAGAGAACGTGAAGGTCAGGGTTAAAAAACGGAAGAATATACTTAAAAGAGATGTCAAACAAAGTTATATAATCATGATTAATACTAAGTTTACAAAATCTTACATCAAATGATGCAGGATTATGAAACAGTACATATACACTGATTAATTATTCCCTAAACCGATTGTATCCTGCATGAATCTGCAATATACTTTATCAATCTGGAAGATTAAGAATAAAAAGGAAATAAGTCAGATTACTTTTACCAATTAAAATGTTTGGGATAGATGTGAAGAAATTAAACGTTGGAAAAAATGGATGATCCTGACATCATTGCTCAATTGAAGAATGCCGGGTTAATCCGGGGTTCCGAATTTGAATTTAAATCACTTTCCGGGGGTGTTTCTTCCGATATATGGATAGTTTCAGACAGGAATAACCGGCTGATCGTTAAACGTGCCCGTAAGAAACTAATGGTGGATGACGACTGGTATGCTGATACAGGACGCAATAGGATTGAAAGAGAGTTTGCCAACTATATCCATCGCATTTTACCGGGTTCGGTCCCTGCTGTTCTCCATTTTGATGATCAGCTCAGTTACTATGCAATGGAGTACCTGGGCGAGCCATTTCAAAATTGGAAATTACTATTGATGAACGGCAATTTTGAATCTCATATTGCTGTTCAGGCCGCTGACCTGTTGGTCCAAATACATAATATCTCACGAAATGATCCAAAAGCCAGAGATGCATTTATATCCAAACAGTATTTTAATAGTTTGCGAATTGAACCCTATTTTATTACAACAGGTGAGCGTCATCCGAAACTAAAAAACATATTCAGAGATGAGGCAAATCGACTGTTATCATCAAAAGAAGTATTGGTTCACGGCGATTTCAGTCCAAAAAATATGATGACAGGTCAAGGTAAGGTTGTATTACTGGATCATGAAGTAGCACATTTCGGTGATTCTGCTTTCGATCTTGCATTTCTGATAAATCATCTGCTCCTGAAAAAGCTGTATCATTATAAAAAAATTGATAAAATTCCTGAATTGCCGGCTGTTTTTTGGAATCGATATAGTACAAATTCAGATTTCGGGCAATCTGGAGAATTTGATATGCGTGCAGCAAAATTACTTTTACTGCTGATGCTTGCAAGGATCGATGGCAAGTCGCCTGTTGAATATCTGAATGAATCCCAGCGGGAGTTTGTCAGAAATTTTGTTTATAAATTAGTAAAAAAAGTAAACTTGTATGTCGAAGAGGTCATAAACGAATGGAATACTCAAATAAAAACACAGTTAATTGAAAATAAGTAACATCGATGCTTACCAGGTATTTGACTCACGCGGGAATCCCACACTTGAAGTTGAAGTCGTACTTGAGAATGGAATAATTGGCAGGGCAATGGTGCCATCCGGGGCCTCTACCGGCCGGTTTGAGTCACTTGAACTCAGAGATGGCGATCCATCAAGGTACCGAGGGAAATCCGTATTGAATGCTATCAAAAATGTCAAAAGTAAAATAGCTCCTGAAATCACTGGTAGAAATGTTCATGCACAGAAACAGTTGGATGAATTGATCTGCAATCTGGATGGCACCTCAAACAAACAAAACCTGGGCGCTAATGCTATCGTTGGGGTTTCAATGGCGATCGCTCGTGCAAGTGCCAATAATAAGAGGGTTCCACTATATCATACTTTGGGTGAGGGTGAAGGAACACTTATTCCGCTTCCTGAAATTCAGATAATTGGTGGTGGTGCACATAGTGCCGGACGAATTGATGTTCAGGATTTTATGATCATCTGTACCGGTGCTGAATCTTATGAACAGTGCCTGGAGATGACGTATAACGTCTATACTGAATGTGGAAATATTTTGAAAAGGCAGGGAAAGCTGGCAGGTGTTGCCGATGAAGGGGGGTACTGGCCTGAATTTGACGGTAATGAAAGGGTGTTTGATACTCTGCTTGAAGCGATAGAAAAAGCAGGATATCAACCGGGAAAAGATATACATCTGTCACTGGATATTGCAGCAGCAGAGTTTTTTCAGGATGGAAAATATCATCTTTCTATCGATAACCGGTCGATGAAACCTGAACAGTATTATTCATTGATCGAAAAGTGGTGCAGAGAGTATCCCATCATTTCAATCGAAGACCCGTTTGAAGAATCGGATTATGAAAACTGGCAGCGGCTTACTGAATCTTTTGGCCATTCGGTACAGATTATCGGAGATGACCTGTATACAACTGACATCAGAAGAGTTGAAGAAGGATACCGGAATGAGCTGACAAACAGTGTGCTGATTAAGTTAAATCAGATCGGAACCGTAACCGAAACGATTGAATGCATCAGGAAAGCACAAGCGTACAGCTGGACTCCGGTTGTGTCTGCCCGCTCAGGTGAAACCGAAGACCCTTTTATTTCACACCTTGCAGTTGCCACGAATGCAGGCCAACTGAAGGTTGGGTCTTTTTCCCGCTCAGAAAGAATGGTAAAGTGGAATGAACTCATACGGATAGAAAGGGAACTTAATGAGAAAGCGAGGTTTATCGGCTCATCGATATTCCCTTTTCATTGAGAATGATTATATCCCGGATTACTTTCAGGCTGGAAGCAATATTTTTACTCCTGTAAGCTGCAATCACAGTATAAACAGGTATTGTATGGCTCTATAATAGCGGGCATAACACATTTATGAATGGAACATTTTTACACAAAAATTTAAGGAGTCTCTAAACGGCATTAGAGAACTATGTAATAAGATTATATATTCATCACTCTATGAATATTTCACTTTTTATCACCTGTTTTAACGATACTTTATTTCCTGAAACCGGTAAATCCACAGTTCAGTTGCTGGAAAGGCTGGGGTACCAGGTTGATTTTCCCCGCGAGCAGACCTGCTGCGGCCAAATGCATTACAATACCGGGTACCAGGAGGAGACGATCCCTCTGGTAAAACGGTTTGTCGATATATTTGGTGATGCTGAAGTGGTTGTTGTTCCATCTGCTTCGTGTGCAGGAATGGTTCATGAGTTTTATCCCAAAGTAGCAGAACTTACTGGCGAACCGGAACTGGTCACTGCTGTCAGTGAACTGATTCCCAGGGTATTTGAACTTTCACAGTTTCTTGTGAACAAACTTGGGATCGAAGATGTGGGTGCCTATTATCCTCACAGAGTTACGTATCATCCAACCTGCCATTCATTAAGGATGCTTAAAGTGGGAGATGCTCCACTTAAACTGCTTCGTAATGTGAAGGGCATTGACCTTGTGGAATTGCAAAATTCCGAAGAATGCTGTGGCTTTGGAGGTACATTTGCAGTTAAAAATGCAGATACATCCATGGCCATGCTGGGAGATAAAATACGACACGTAAAAAATACCGGAGCCGAAGTTTGTTCTGCTGCCGATAATTCCTGCCTGATGCATATTGGAGGAGCACTAAGCCGGCAGCGCAGTGGAGTTAAGCCGGTTCACCTGGCTGAAATACTTGCATCAACGGAAGATTGATTGCAAGTAGTTAGAATTCAGAATTCAGAAATTTTAATAATGGATCAACAACTCACATTCGAACAATCTGCGAAGAAGTATATTGATGATACACAGCTTCGGCGTAATATTGGCCATGCTACACAGACGATTCGTGGCAAGCGCCAGGCCGTGGTTGATGAAATGCC
>SLKH01000241.1 GCA_007134665.1 Balneolaceae bacterium | reverse complement strand
GAAGTTGAGGATGAGGGTTATGGAATTAAGGAATCCGAGAAGTCAAAACTTTTCAGAAAATATCAAAAACTCAGCACGCGGCCGACAGGTGGCGAAACGTCAACTGGGCTTGGCTTATCAATCGTGTTCGATCAGATGGCAGAGATTGGCGGTCATATAATATGTGAAAGTGAAGAGGGTGAGGGAGCTACTTTTATAGCGCACTTCCCCGGCTGATTCTGCTCATTTCTGTATTCCCGCCTCCTTGTCCGGAAAATTTGGATAAGTCGGAGTTCACATTTTTCTTGTCCTGTAGTCGGGGTATATTCCTGATTAATCCAAAATTGTCATTGAAACAAAGACAATTTGCCCATAGTGCAAAATAGGTCTAACGACTTCTTTGGGTTTAACTGACAGAACAGAAATAACAAATCGAAACCGATATGCCGACGAACCAGGAAATTGCTGAAAAATTGCGGGAAATCTATAACCTGATGCAGCTTGCCGGTGAAAACCGGTTTCGGGCCATCGCTTTCGACAGGGCAGCTCAGACAATCGAATCCCTGAATAATCCGGTAATGGAGTATATTGAGAACCGGAATCTTACTGACCTGAAAGGAATTGGAAAATCGATTGCTGAAGATATTTATAGCTATGCTGAAAATGGTTCGATTCCCGTTCTCGACAATCTTAAAGAGAAAGTTCCGAAGGGATTGATTGAGTGGCTGAACATTTCCGGGTTAGGCCCGAAAAATATCGTCAAGATCCACAAGGAACTGGGTATTACCGGGATGGATGAATTGAAAACCACATGTGAGGATGGGCGGGTTGCCAGCCTTTCGGGACTGGGTGATAAATCAGCAAAGAAGATATTAAAATCTATCGAATGGTTACAACAATTCGGGGAACGATGCCTGCTGAGTGAAGCATTCGAAATTGCTGATGTGATGAAAGCTTATCTGGAAGAACAGGATGGCGTGGAACAAATAGAAGTGGCAGGTTCACTGAGGCGCAGAAAAGAGACAATTGGTGATATCGATATCCTTGTCGGAGCAGAAGCGGATAAGGCAATCGGGATTTTTGATGCATTTGTCAACCATGATCTGGTTGTAGAGGTGCTTGGCAGAGGGGAGACCAAAAGCTCAATAAGAACAGGCGAAGGACGACAGGTTGACCTGAGGATTGTTCAGCCAAACCAGTTTCCGGCGGCTTTGATGTATTTTACAGGCAGTAAAGAGCATAATGTCGGAATGCGGCAGAGAGCACGAGCAAGAAAGATGTCGCTTAATGAGTACGGCCTGTTTAAGTTGACAAAAGATGGCGAAACCGACTTTGATCAACCGGTTGACTATAAATCGGAAGAAGATATCTATCAAAAACTGGACCTTCATTTTGTGCCGCCCGAATTGAGAGAAAACTGGGGGGAGCTCGGGTATTTTGAAGAACATGAGTCAATGTCACTGGTTGAAATGGACGATATCCAGGGAGTTATCCATGCTCACAGCACCTGGAGTGACGGCAAAAATACGATTGAACAGATGGCCAGGGCCTGTCTGGCAAAAGGGTATTCGTATCTTGGTATAACTGATCATTCGAAAACAGCAGCTTATGCAGGCGGTTTGACTATCGATGAGGTTCAGAAACAGTGGACAGAAATTGAAGAGTTAAATCGTATGCTGGCTAATGAAGGTCACTCATTTACCATTTTTAAGGGGATCGAATCTGATATTTTGAGTGACGGTTCACTTGATTACCCGGATGAGTTGCTTGAGCAGTTTGATTTTGTCATTGCAAGTATTCATTCCGGCCTTGAAATGCCTCTTAAATCAATGATGGAGCGGTTTTATAAAGCAATTGAACATCCCGCAACAAGAATTTTGGGACACCCGACAGGCCGGTTATTGCTGCGCAGGGATGCCAGCAAACTCGATATGAATCAACTGATCGATTGGGCGGTGCAACACGATACACTGATTGAAATCAATGCGAACCCCTGGCGGCTTGACCTTGACTGGCGCCATGGAACGAAGGCACGTGAATCAGGATTAAAGACCTGCATTGGGCCGGATGCCCATACCATAGATGGCATTGATGATATCCGGTATGGGGTTATGATTGCCCGGAAGGGCCAGTTTAATAAGGAACGGGTAATTAATACATATACTTTATCTGAATTCAGGAAATGGCTTGATACATAGATAATGTGAGCTCAAACAAATATTGATATGGATAGAAAATTTTTTCTTTGCAAATATGTTATATAATAAAGAGGGAAATTCTATCCAATATTTAACGATGCAGGCTATAATGAAACATTTGGTGTGGTTACTCGTGATTATGACATTGCATGCAACGGCATTAATAGCCCAGCAGACAGCACAGATAAATCTGGCCGGGTATAAGCATGTCCCGCCGGTCGCATCATCGGGCTCGGGAGTATTCCATGTTACCCTGCAATCCGATACGTTGTACGTCGAGGGGAATTTTCAGGACCTGGTAAGCAATTACCGTTCTTCATCTATTCATTACGGTTCTGAACAGGAGTCGGGGAACCGGCTGTTGGGACTGAAAGTACAACTGAATGAAGACAGGAGGAGCGGAGTATTTCATAAAGAAGAAAATTATTTTGAACTCAGGCCTTCGATGCTGGAAGCATTAAGCCAGGGCCACCTTTATATCAGTATTGCATCTGACCGCCATCAACGGGGGGAGATCCGGGCTCAAATTCCACCCATGCAGTAGGTTCTATACCTTATTTGCTGTAGGCAGCTTTTCAATTACATCAAGTGCAGGCTGAGGGTCTCCCATGACATAAAAATGGATGCCTGGAACATCGTAATCGAGAAGCTGGGAACACTGTTCGATACACCATTCCACACCAATTTCCCTGACTCGTTCCGGGTTATTAAAAATCTCATTTGACAATGCATCAGGAAGGTTCAGATGAAAATTCTTTGGCAGTGAAGTTAAATGGCGAATATGGGATAACACCTTGATTCCGGGCACGATGGGTACAGTAATTCCAGCTTGTCTGCATTTTTCAACAAAGGTGAAGAAAGCACTGTTGTCAAAAAACATCTGTGTTACGATGTAATCACCGCCTGCATCTACTTTATCTTTCAGCCTGTGAATATCCCAGTCAAGGTTTGGAGCTTCAAAATGCTTTTCAGGATATCCGGCTACACCGACACAAAAGTCTGTCGGGTCTGCGTTGGCGATCTCTTCAAGATAGATGCCGTTGTTCATATTTTTGATCTGTGATACCAGGTCGGAAGCGTACTTGTTTACGGTTCCGTTCTTTCGCTGATTGTAAGATGTACCTGAGTCATCACCCCGGATGGCAAGTACATTGTCGATTCCAAGATAATTCAATTCAATCAGTGCGTCTTCACTCTCTTCCTTCGAAAATCCTTCGCAGATCAGGTGAGGGACCGGATCAACTCCAAAGCGGTGCAGTATAGCCGCACAAAGGCCAATCGTTCCCGGCCGCTTTCTTTTGATATGACGTTTGAACGTACCATCAGGCAGTTCTTCTATATAAGCTTCAGCCGCATGATACGTGACATCAATAAATGGTGGCTTGACAGGCATCAACTTCTCGATGGACTCAAAGACTGTTTTAACGGATCCACCTCTCTTTGGAGGGATGATTTCAAATGAAATCAGAGGTTCTGAAGCTTTTTCGTAATGTTCTGTAACTTTCATACTGCAAATTGAAGAAGTTATAGCGTACCTTTCAGTAACTAAAAAATATTGATCTCCGTAAAGTAATACCAATTGACACAAATAGAAACATGAAATTGAAACATCCCCTGGTCGATCATTTAAAAAAGCGAATACTGATTCTGGATGGTGCAATGGGAACTATGATTCAGGATTTTAAACTTTCTGAAGAAGATTTCAGAGGTGATCGGTTCAAGGATAATGAATATGAACTGAAGGGAAATAATGACCTTCTGTGCCTGACTAGTCCGCACATAATTCAGAATATCCATGAACAATTTCTTGAAGCGGGATCGGATATTCTTGAAACCAATACATTTAATGCAAACCCGATTTCACAGGACGATTACCACCTCAGCGAATTATCCTATGAGATTAATGTGGCTGCAGCCAGTGTTGCCAGAAAGGCTGCGGATCGTTATACGAAGTTAACACCCGAAAAACCACGGTTTGTTGCCGGAGCAATCGGCCCAACGAATAAAACGCTCTCTCTTTCACCGGATGTTGAGGACCCGGCATACCGGGCAATTCGTTTTGATGAGCTCGTAAGTGCTTATGATGTACAAATCAGGGGACTTGTCGACGGAGGGGCTGACCTGCTGCTTGTTGAAACCATTTTTGATACACTCAATGCCAAGGCAGCTATATATGCGATACATCAGCATGCCAGAAGAACCGGAAAGAAGCTGCCAATCATGATTTCCGGAACCATTGTAGATCAGAGCGGGCGTACGCTTTCGGGACAGACTACAGAAGCATTCTGGATTTCTGTCAGTCACGCCAATCCACTTCTGACCGTGGGGTTGAACTGCTCACTCGGATCTGATCAGATGAGGCCATATATAAGTGAATTGTCAAGAATTGCATCTTGCTATACGAGTCTCTACCCAAATGCCGGGCTTCCGGATGAAATGGGTGAATACAATGAATCTCCGGAATTCATGGCGAAACAGTTATCGGATTATGCAGCGGAAGGGATGGTAAATCTTGTCGGCGGGTGCTGCGGAACTACGCCGGAACACATTAAAATGATTTCAGAGGAAGCAAAACGTCATAAACCAAGATTGCTCCCTGAAATCAAACCTTACCTTCGCCTGAGTGGCCTGGAACCACTGGTTATCAGGCCGGAGACCAATTTTGTCAATATCGGGGAGAGGACCAATGTAACCGGTTCAAGTGTTTTTCGGAATCTGATTAAGAATGAGGAATACGAGCAGGCTCTGTCGGTTGCACGGCAGCAGGTTGAAAACGGTGCTCAGATGATCGATGTGAATATGGACGAAGGTATGCTCGAATCTGAGGAAGTTATGGTGAAGTTCCTTAACCTGATGGCTTCAGAGCCGGATATCTCAAGAGTTCCTGTAGTGATTGATTCATCCAGGTGGTCGGTTCTTGATGCCGGTTTGAAAAATATCCAGGGTAAAGGTGTAGTCAATTCAATCAGCCTGAAAGAAGGGGAGGAAGCTTTCCGCAACCAGGCACAAAAGATTCTTGATTACGGGGCAGCCGTTATCGTTATGGCTTTTGATGAACAAGGGCAGGCCGACAGTTTTGACCGGAGAATAGAAATCTGCAAAAGGGCTTACCAGATACTGACCGAAGAGGTGGGCTTTCCCGCAACTGACATTATCTTTGACCCGAATATACTCACTGTGGCAACCGGCATCGAAGAACACAATAACTATGCTGTTGATTTTATTAAAGCCACCAGGTGGATCAAAAATAACCTTCCGCATGCAAAGGTAAGCGGCGGACTCAGTAATATTTCTTTCTCATTCAGAGGGAACAATCGTGTACGTGAGGCCATGCATTCAGCATTCCTGTATCATTCCATCAAGGCCGGCCTTGATATGGCGATTGTTAATGCGGGCCAGCTTGAAGTTTACGAGGAGATCCCCGGAAAGCTGAAAGAACTTGTTGAAGATGTATTGCTGAACAGACGGAGTGATGCGACAGAGAGGCTGGTTAATTATGCAGATGAAATAAAAAGTGATCAAAAAGACGGGAAGGATAAAAAAGAAGAAAGATGGCGGGAAAAACCGGTTGAAGAGAGAATTAAATATTCGCTGGTTAAAGGGATTGTTGATTACATTGTGGATGACGTTGAAGAAGCCCGGCAACTGTATGATGAGCCCATCGAAGTGATTGAAGGGCCGATGATGGCTGGTATGAATGTGGTCGGGGACTTGTTCGGTGATGGCAAGATGTTTCTTCCGCAAGTGGTAAAAAGTGCACGGGTAATGAAAAAAGGAGTAGCACACCTGATTCCATATATTGAAGAAGCCCAGAAAAAGAGCGGGCCGAAAAAACCGAAAGCAAAAGTATTGCTGGCAACAGTAAAAGGGGATGTCCATGATATCGGCAAAAATATCGTCGCAGTTGTACTCAGGTGTAATAATTATGAAGTCATTGACATGGGTGTAATGGTGCCTGCTGACAAGATTCTGAATGAAGCGAAAAATCAGAATGCTGATATTATCGGATTAAGTGGCCTGATTACCCCATCACTTGACGAAATGGTTCATATTGCAGAGGAGATGAAAAGGCAAGAGCTTACTTATCCGCTGCTGATAGGGGGGGCAACGACATCGAGAATTCATACTGCAGTTAAGATTGCAACGGTTTATGATCAGCCGGTTATCCATGTACTGGATGCATCAAGAAGTGTAACAGTTGTAAGCAGCCTGTTGGCAAATAGTAAACGAAAGGAATTTTTGAAGGCTATCGATGAGGAATACACCAGCCTCAGAGATCAATTTTCAAAGCGGAGTGGTAAGAAGAAGATGCTGACACTGGATCAGGCCAGAGAAAATAAAACGGTGATTGAATGGGAAAGCACAGAAATTAAAAAACCTGTTAATATTGGGGTCCAAAGTGTTGATGATATGCCGCTTGAGATATTGAGGAATTACATCGACTGGAGTCCGTTTTTCATTGCATGGGAAATGAAGGGAAAATTTCCGGCAATACTGGAAGATGAAAAGTATGGCAAAGAGGCTACAAAACTTTATGAAGACGCAAATAAGCTGCTCGATAAAATAATTAAGGAAAAACTGATCAGGGCAAAAGGTGTGATTGGCATATTTCCTGCCAACACTACTGGTGATGATATTGAAATTTATAAAGATGAAACGCGTAAAGAGGCCATTGCAACACTTCATACAATTCGCCAGCAATCCCGGAAAAGAAAAGGAGAACCAAATAAGGCATTGTCAGACTATATCGCTCCAAAGGAATCCGGTATAAGAGATTATATTGGCGGTTTTGCTGTCACGGCAGGTATCGGTGTGAGTGAACTGGTTAAAAAATTTGAAAACGACCATGATGATTACCAGGCTATCATGGTGAAGGCCCTGGCTGACCGCTTTGCCGAAGCATTTGCCGAATATCTGCATGAAAAGATCAGAAAAGAAGATTGGGGTTATGCTCAGGAAGAAAATCTCACCAATCAGGAATTAATTGAAGAGAAGTATGCCGGTATTCGTCCGGCACCTGGTTATCCGGCCCAGCCGGATCATACCGAAAAAGATATTTTGTTTTACCTGCTTGATGCGGAAAAGCATACGGGGATCACGCTTACCGAACATTATGCTATGAACCCGGCCGCATCCGTGTGTGGGCTCTATTTCGCGCACCCTGAAGCCAAATACTTTAATGTGGGTAAAATCAATCAGGACCAGGTATCCGATTATGCAGAGCGCAAAGGTATGAGTAAAGAAGAAATGGAGAGGTGGTTGAAGCCGATTCTTAATTATTCTTAGTTGCCAAACTCTGTTCAGATGGATTCGATTTTATTTTAAGTTTAACAGCGTAGGAGTGCAACTACATGCATTGCAATAAGTTATTGAAATTAAACTATCTGTGCGTAAAAATTTTTACAAATTTTTTTGTTTAATATTAATCTCTAAAATAAATTATTATACTTGTTCCAAAGCGATTGCACCTTTTTTGTACTAAAATATCATTTACAATCAACTGACCACTCCATGACCTTCAGGCTACCTGCAATATATTTAGCGGTTATCCTTTCTTTGTCGGGTATGCAGGCAACGGCTCAGAATTTATCAGTTGATCAACTGCGCAATCAAATAGAATCAGCCCTCTCCGACACCGTGAAAATTGAGTTAAAGCTTCAGCTTGTCGATCAGCTTAATACTGAAAACCGGCAGCAGGAAGTCAGACAGGAAATCGGTAAAATCCTGCGTTTGTCCAATATCAGCGGTTACCACAATGGATACCTTGAAGGGCTGATAGCTTTGGGCGATCACTACATTTCAAGGGAGATTCCGGATTCAGCTATGGTTCCAATCAGGGAAGGTATTTCTCAGTCGGGAAATATAGAATACAGAATGAAATTTCTGTATCGCCGTGGGACAATCAGCAGGCTTAGAAATCAGCCTATTGAATCAATCCGTTTTTATAATCAGGCATTGGTACTTGCTGATTCACTAAACAGCATCAATGAAAAGGCAATAATAAATTATAACCTGTCTCTTTCACAGCGAATACTTGGTGATTATTCTTCTGCATTTGAAAACCTTTACAGAAGCCTGCTGCAATCCGAACAGTCCAGAGATTCCCGTTTGATGGCGTACGTCCTCAACGATATCGGTGAACTTTATCATGAGCTTGGCGATTCCGAAGAAGGAATCTACTACCTTGAAGGGGCAGAGGAAATCAGCAGGGCTACAAACATGACAGAAAACCTGATCAGGGTTTTGACGAACCTGGGTGTGCTGCACCGTGAACTCGGTAATTTTGAGGCGGCAAACCGGTACCTTTTAGAGTCTAAATCGATCGTTGAAGAGTACGAAGATATGTCAAGCCTGGTGATTGTGGATTACAATCTTGGAATGTTGAGATTTCAGCAGGGAAATCTCACAACAGCGAGGGATTACTTCACAGAGGGCCTGAACCTCAGCCGGGAGTACAATTTGCCGGAAGGGTCATTTTACAATTCATTTGGATTGGGTCAACTGGAGAAAGAGAATGGGAATTATACCAGAGGCCTGGATTGGTTTAACAATGCGTTTGATTCTGCAAGAGATCTGAATTCTGCACAATTGATCAGTCGCGTGCTTGAAGAAGTATATGATCTCTACAGACAATCCGGGCAAATTTCCCTTGCACTTGAAACACTTGAGAGCCTGAAAATACACGACGACAGTGTCAGAACTCTTGAAAGGGAAAGGTCGAGAGCCGAGTATGAAGCACTGCTTGAATCACGAAGACAGGAAGAGGTAAACCGGGTACTTTTGGCCCGGCAGGCAGAGCAGGAAGCCAGGATTCAGCTTCAGCAGGGCCTCGGTATCAGTACGCTGATTTTGCTGGCTATTGTATTGGCAGTAACCTTCTTTTTATACAGAAATAACAGGTACAGAGATCAAATGAACCGGGAGCTAAAAGAGAGAAACCGGGAGATCTCATCCAAAAATGAGGAACTGGACAGGCTGAATAATATCAAAAACAAAATGTTTGCTGTTGTTGCTCATGATCTGCGAGGGCCATTGAGTTCACTTCAAAGTTTACTATACCTTTTACGAGAGCATGATCTCTCCAAAGATGAACTGGATGAGATAACAAACAGTCTTGAACAAAGTCTTCATGATAATGCCACGACGATGGAGAATCTGCTTGCCTGGGCAAAATCCCAAATGTCAGGTATTAATGTCAATTACAGGATGTTCAAATTGCGTGTTGGTACTGAAGCTGTTATTTCCCAGGTAAAATTTCAGGCAGAACAAAAAGAAATTGAAATACTCAATCATATCGAAGCTGATCTTGAAATTCATGCTGATTATGACATGATTAAACTTATCATGCGAAATATTATCTCCAATGCAGTGAAATTTTGTAAAGCCGGAGATCAGATCCATGTCAATGCAATTCAGGATCATGCATTTACCACCATTCATATAAAGGATACCGGAAGGGGAATCAGGGAAGAAGACAAAAAGAAGATTTTTAATGATGAGAACTTTACCCGGGAGGGAACCAAAAATGAACAGGGAAGCGGATTAGGGCTGGCACTATGTAAGGAGTTTGTTCAAAAACATGGTGGGCGAATATGGTTTGAAAGTGAGTTTGGCATCGGAACTGAATTCACTTTTACAATACCAGTCAAAACATTTTCGGATCATGAACCGATAGAAAATAAAGGGAGTGAACCGGCTGAAAAACTCAACGAGGTATCTGTAGAATCATAGCGGTCCTTCGAATAAAAGTGACATTATTCCAACGACAATTTTGGATTAAATGGGTATTAACCACTTTTTGTAAAAGTCTGTGTTAATATGACATATAAAGCTACAGAAAATTGAAATTCAATTAATCAAAGAACATGAGAATGACTCATATTTTGCAATACATGAGATCAATTACATTTAATTTGGCTCTGATTATCAGCTTGAGTTTCTGTAATACATCAAGTTATGGCCAGGATTCGGGGAGTATTATTGGAGAGTATGCGGTTTCTTTTGAGGATGTGCACGATTTTCACGACATGTTTGAAGAGATCAGTCAAAGGCAACTGGTACTTATGGGCGAAGCCTCGCATGGTACTTCGGAGTTTTATGTATGGAGAGCTGAATTAAGTAAATATCTGATTGAGGAAGAAGGGTTTAATTTTATTGCTGTGGAAGGAGACTGGCCTGCATTCAGCAGAATTAATGAGTTTGTCAAGCATAAACCCGGTGCGCCATCAACGATTGAAGAAGCGATGGATGAAATTCATCGCTGGCCTCTTTGGATGTGGAGAAATCATGAGGTTCAGGAGCTGGTTCAGTGGTTATATGACTTTAACCGG
>SLKH01000377.1 GCA_007134665.1 Balneolaceae bacterium | reverse complement strand
AGATCAGAGATCAGCTTCATCTTTACCAGCGTAACAGGTTAATTTTCGTAATATCTGTTGACAGGTTATTTCGGAAGATAGCAATGATAATAGCAAGCCCGATTATTGCTTCTGCTGCTGCAACTGCCAGTACAAAAAAGACGAGTATTTGCCCTGTTACATCTCCATGATAACTTGCAAAAGCAATAAGGGAAACATTGACAGCATTCAGCATCAATTCCACACACATAATGATTACAACTGCATTTCGGCGGATCAACACACCAATAACACCGATAATAAATAAAACTGCACTAAGTGCAAGATACCAGTCAATTCCGATCATATTTCCTGATCCGTATTTTTAACTTTGTACTGAGCAATCATCAGGGCGCCGACAACAGCTGCCGTTAACAGGATAGCAGTCATTTCAAATGGTAAAAGGTAGTCGGTATACAGCACCTCACCCACAGCCTCTACTGTTCCGATAAATTCCATATTGGGTGAAATTTCCGGTAGCATCTCAGTTACACCGCCAATGCTGTATATAATTTGTCCGAAAACAACGACTCCAAGCAGAAAAGCAACGATATATTTAGCGCGAAATTTGCTAAACAAACTTACCTCTTCATCAAGATTTAGTAACATGATCACAAACAGGAACAATACCATAATCGCTCCTGCATATACAATGACCTGTATCATTGCGAGAAACTGCGCTTGAAGAAGCAAATAGAGGCCGGCAACAGAAAGCAGGTTTAAAACAAGAAACAAGGCACTGTTTACTGTATTCTTATTTAGAATCATTGCCAGTGCCGTAGCTATGGCTAAAACTGCAAGTATGACAAATGCGTAGGTTACCATCAATTTCCTTTTGATTTGAAAGCACTAAAGGTAGAGAAATTTAAAAATGCCATCAAGGCAATTAACGATTTTGTTTGGTGTTTTTTAGGTTTTTCTGCCGGTTTGATCTCATCTTACTTGCCAGGTGGGTATTAACGGAATATTTCAATCATCTAAATTATCAAATAAGGGATGTTTGGAATTTGATTTTTCTTGATTTAAACGACTGCAGAGGTATAGTTTCTTACAAATCCTGTTAATATATTATTAATGCTTCCCTTATATAAAGGATCTGCCAATGGCACACAGTTCTACAAATGCAAGCCTTGAAAATCTGAAGCTGCTTAAGGCGCTGGACGAAGGAACTGCTTCGTATACCGGTGAAATGTTTTTTTCTGAACTTGTCAAAAATCTTGCATTATTATTGCATACAAAAGGGGCATGGGTAACAGAGTTTGATCGCGACCATAACCGGCTGCATGCACTCGCTTTCTGGATGGATGGTAATTTTATTCATGATTATCACTATGCAATGAAAGGTACCCCCTGTGAATTTGTAATCGACGAAAAACGGATTTTGCATATCCCGGAAAATGTAGTCCAACTCTTTCCCGATGATCCAGATCTTAAGCCATTTAATGCTGTCAGTTACATGGGAGCACCGCTGCTCGACTCTTACGGCCAGGTTCTTGGTAACCTTGCAATTCTGGATGATGCTGTTCTTCCCGGAAAAGATCAGACCTTCCTGATTTTTAAAATTTTTTCCGCCCGCGCAGCTGCCGAACTTGAACGAATCAGATCCGAACAGGTGATTCATGAAAATGAAAGAAACCTGACACTGTTGTTAAACAGTATCATGGATGCTGTCATTGAACTCGATCAGAATTACACTATCCATAGGGTAAACAGAGCCGCAGAAAAAGTATTCAAATGCTCTCAGGATGAACTTTTAATGAAAAATTTATCAAGCCTTCTTTCAATACCATCATTTAAAAAAATTACCGGGTTATGTGATAAACTTGATTCACTGCCTCGGGGCAGCCAATATTTATGGGTTCCCGGTGTACTCAATGCAAGCTGTAATCAAACCGAATCATTTGAAGCTGAAGCTACATTATCCAGATACGAACTCAATGGTGCTGCATGTTATTCCCTGATTCTCCGCAACATCTCGGATAAATTGTCCGATCAGAAAAAGATCGAAGCACTACAGGCGGAAACCATATACCTTCGAGACGAAGTCTTCTCATCCAGCCCGCAGGATATGATCATCGGTTCAAGCCAATCATTTATAAAAGTACTTCGTCAGGCTGATCAGGTTGCATTTACAGATGCAACAGTTCTGATTAGCGGTGAAACCGGAACCGGTAAAGAAATGATGGCAAAACGAATTCACAGGTTAAGCAAAAGAAATGATAAGCCATTCATCAAATTAAATTGTGCCAGCATTCCACCTACATTAATTGAAAGTGAGTTATTCGGACATGTTAAAGGGGCTTTTACTGATGCTTCGGGTAATAGAGATGGCAGGTTTACTCTTGCCCATAATGGTACTCTTTTCCTGGATGAAATCGGAGAATTACCGGTAACCCTTCAACCAAAACTGCTTAGAGTGCTTCAGGAAGGTGAATTCGAGCCTGTTGGAAGTTCTGAAACTGTTTATACCGATGTTAGAATCATTGCAGCAACAAACCAGGATTTACCCCAAATGATCAAAGAAAATAAATTTCGTGAAGACCTCTATTACAGGCTTAATATTTTCCCCATCCATCTCCCACCGCTTCGGGAACGAACCGAAGACATTAAAAATCTGGTAAATATGTTTCTTGACAAGTTCAATAAACAGTATATCAAACAGGTACAACCACCGGAACCACATGAATGGAAGATACTTCTCTCATATCAATGGCCGGGCAATATCAGGGAATTACAGAATTTTCTGGAACGTGCTGTAATTACGTCACAAAACAACAAATTAAACCTGGTAGAGCAATTTCCCGGAACAAAGTTGCCCAGGCTTCAATTTTCATCGGCCCTGACCGGAAATCATGCACCGGATCACTGTGACCGGATATTGAAGGATTCAGAAGTACGGGAACTGGAGCGAATCAATATGATTCGGGCCCTTGAAAGTTGTGGCGGAGTGGTATCCGGAAAAAATGGTGCAGCCCATCAACTGGGGATCCCGGCTACTACTTTTTACTCAAGGATGAAATCACTTCATATCACCTCTCACAAATACTCCTGACACTTTCCATCGGTTTATCCTTTTTAAGTTGATTCGTTATGATATTTCGTAATTCACGAATTCCCGTAAACCTCCCCGGTAATGAAGTAATCTCTTATCTTATTGCAGTTCAATAGCTTATAAATTTTATACAGTTTTGGCATGAAATGTGAATCTCTGTAATCAGGCTCATTTAGTATGATGCCGAATGAATAACAAATATAACTATGGAGATCTTACCATGAAAAATCAGAATAATATGATAAACGGAGTTCCGGTTGACCGGTTAATGGACACAATCGAAGCAGTAAAAGAGAATCCCTCGCTTGGTGAATTTCACTTTCGCGCCAAAAGCAGATGGGTTCGCGGCGGCCACTATATGTCATCAATTAAGGACTTTTATGGAGCCGGCCAGGAGGATACCTCTCGCCATAAGCCTTTTATACTGCATGGTGATGAACCGGATGTGCTGCTCGGTAAAGATAATGGACCCAACCCTGTGGAATTTATTCTTCATGGACTTGCGGGCTGTTTAAGTACGACCTTCATTTATTATGCTGCCGCACAGGGAATAAAAATTGATGAGGTTGAATACAGTCTTGAAGGAGACCTGGATATCAGAGGGTTTTTAGGCTTATCAAAAAAAATTCGTCCTGGATACCAGAACATTCGTGTAACATTTCACGTAAAATCGGATGCACCGGAAGTGAAACTCAAGGAGTTATGTAAACTTGCCCAGCTTCGCTCACCAGTATTTAACACAATTTCCGAACCAGTTTCAATTGATGTGGAATTGGAAGCCCGGAAGATGACAATGTCAAGCGTATCGATTTAGTGGTTATACCCTTCAGGTTAGCCATCACCTGAAGGGTATAAACGATCCTTAAGATGTGGTTTAAATTTTATTCAGATGCAATTTAATCAGGGGACATTACTTCCCACATATGATCAAAGGCCGCCTGTGCGCCCGGTTACACTGACTTTCACAGCACCTGATATGGAAGCGGATTTTCACCGTTTCTACATCGGCAGATCCATCGGATTTGTTCGTATTGTGATGTTGCTGGCAGTATTTCTATATATGATTTTTGGTGTTCTGGATTATTATAACCTGAATAATTCCATGTTTGAAATCATGGTTACTCGAATTACTGTAAGTGCATCAATACTGGGATGTATTGGATTCAATAAACTCTATATGTCTTTTGCCATAGCACGAATTCAGCAAATGGAATTCTCAATTGCCGGAGCCGGAATGCCTCCTGGCTATTTATATCGCTATAAAACAGGAATTGTCGAAAAAATCGAATTAAAAGGATTTCCACTCGGCAGCCCTGCTGATTTCCCATATTTTGAACAAAGGTATAAATTGGCCAGAGGTGATACTCTGATGCTGCTGACCGACGGTTTGCCTGAACTGTTTAATCCGGATAAATCTATGTTCGGTTATGATAAAATCGAACAAATTTTCAATAAGCATGCCACATTGAAACCCAGGGTTATCATAGAACAGTTTAAACAGGCTATAGATGACTGGCTTCAGGATACCCAGCAGAATGATGACATCACTTTTTTAATATTACAAAGAAAAAGAAGTCATCGTTGACATGAAACAAGCGTTTAGTTCGAATTCCCGGACTGCTTCGGATAACTGCCAAGAATCTTCATATACACGGTTTTCCCTTCCAGTTCTTTCAGGCCTTTTTCCACATTCGGATCATTGATATTTCCTTCCACATCCAGGAAAAATTGGTACTGCCACGGTTTTCTGGGCCTTGGCCTCGATTCCAGTTTAGTCATATTGATCCCGAATTCATCAAGAACCTTCAGGCATTTAATCAGGGCACCTTTTTCATGCGGAGTTGCAATAACAAGCGATGTTTTGCAACTGATTTGTGCATCCACTGAAACCGGCTCCCTGCTGACAACAACAAACCTGGTGAAATTTTCAGGCTGGTTAGCAATATCTTTTTGAAGAATTTTAAGTCCGTACAACTCTGCCGCGTAGGCACTTGCAATTGCAGCTTGAGATAAATCATTATCCTCTTTCACTTTCTGGGCAGCCATAGCTGTATCGTGATAAGATTCTACCCTGCAACGTGGCAGGTCAGCCAAAAAACGGCTGCATTGCGCAATCGCCTGGGGGTGAGAGAGGATACGGCGGATATTTTCAAGCTTAATCCTGCCTGGTGCCATCAGGCAGTGCTCAATGTGAATCACTTCTTCACCAACAATATGGAGCGATTTTTTTGCAAGCAAATCGTATGTATCATTGATTGATCCCGCTGTTGTATTTTCAATAGGTAAAATTGCAAAGTCCACCTGTTCTTTTTCAACAGCTTCAGCGGCCTGCTCAAATGTTTTAAAACCGATACACTCGACTTCATCGTACCGCTCCGAGAAATGGCGTAAAGCAGCCTGGTTGCTAAAAGCCCCTTTTACTCCCTGGAATGATACTTTAACCTTTCGGACACCGCCGTTTTCATTCTGATGATCAACCAGGGAATAAGTTTGATACCGAACACTCTGGTTAATAATATCCTGGAACAATTTCTCAGCAAAGTAAGGATCAACTCCCGCTTCAACGGCGAGTTCACGAATTCTCCCCATCAGTTCTTTTTCCCTGTTTTTATCACGTATATTCTTTGCTTCTTCCAGTTTATTCGCAAACAGGCCCTGAACAGTTTTATGCCGTTCAGCCAGTGTTTCGATCAGCCTCCGGTCCAGTTCATCTATTTTTTTCCTGTAATTGTTGAGCTTATCACTCTTTTTACTTCCTTTTGACACAGTGAAACTTACCTTAATGTTGATGATTTACAAATGTATTTAACATATGAGCTCCTTCTCAAGAAACTCCCAAAGATACACCTATCCACCGATAAAAAATAATTCTTGAATTCTGCAGACAGAGTCCGAAATATCATGATGATCAATCGTGTCAGCTATACTAAACCGCCCCATTCTTTAATTCCTCCAGCCTGTCCATGATGTCTGCCCGTTCCAAATCACGATAATCATCTGGCAAAAGTGCACGAGAGGTGCATTCAAGTACCGCATGTAATATCTGCAGTTCCACTTGCTCGGGATAAGCAGGCGGCATGAAATCTTCCAGCGTTTTATCAAGCATTTCAGGTGTAACCCTGACCTTCCCCAGGGCAGCAGCTCTGAATTTGGCACGAGTCAGTGCAGCTTCCATATCTGCACCCGAAAATGTTTTTGCTCCCGATTCAATTACTTCCGGTATATAGGGTTCGGCCAGTTTCAACCCGGTTTTAAGTTTCATAGCCTCAAATAGCTCAATTCTCTCTTCTTTTGTTGATGGGGGGAACAATGCAAGATGTTCTTCAGCACGTCCCTGTCTCTTAAGATCCACCGGCATGAGATCGGGACGCGCCGTCATCAGAAACCAGATTATGCGTCCCCTGTTAGAGGTATCGCTCATAAATGAAGCTATCTGCGAAAAAACTCTCGAGGAGACACCACTGTCGCCACTTGCGTCTCGGTTTCCGAGGTAAGCGTCTGCTTCATCGATCATCACTGCAACAGGAGCCATCGCTTTCAATAAATTTAAAATCTTTTCAAGGTTTCCCTCCGTGACTCCCTGCCACTGGCTGCGGAAATTTTTTAGTTTAACCATTGGAATGCCTACTTCACCTGAAAAACAGTTAACCAGGTAGGTTTTTCCGGTTCCAACCGGGCCACATACCAGGTAACCCATCGGGATTACATCATTTCGGCCTTCCTTCAGTGCCCGGACAGCTTGTCTAAGGTGAAGTTTTACTTCCTTATGTCCGGCAACCGAATCGAGTGTGGCATCAGTTTCAACAAATTCAAGAAGCCCATAAGCTTCTGCTTCAATCAGTTCTTTCTTTATTTCCGTGAGTCGGTCGAATGTAACAGGAATTCGGTTTTCCCTGGCATTAGAAAGAATATTTCTGATATGAATAAAATTCAGGCCGGCGGTCTGCTGAGCCAGTACTTCCTGTTTTACTTCCACAAGATCTTTGTAGTCACCGCCTGTCAGCTCAGAGCGTATGAAGCTCAGCCTGTCAGATTCAGACGGTATCGGCAGCCGTATTTCCGAATTGTACGGATTTTGGATCAGAGTTTTATTCAGATCGGCGAGATTTTCTGTTAGCATAACAGTTGTAAAATCGGATGCCAGGAAGAGTGGGTCGTGTGCCCATCTCAACAGATAAACGAGTGCATTCCGATCTTCTGTTCCGCTGCTGCCTGCTTCATTCATCGGAACGATGGTTTCGGCATAGTCGATGATCAGGGCAATACTCTTCTTCTGATCAAGACGGAGTCGAAAATATTGTTCAAGTACAGAAAATGCGCGAACGGGATCTTTTGGGACTTTACCTGCTAAATCTGTTCCCATCAGGGTATCGCGGCCGGCAAGTGCATGTTTAAAATCTTTTTGAGATGCTTCATCCCTGAAATAGATTCCCGATGACCGATCATAGAATACAACGATATCTCTCGCACCAAAGAAATCATCAGATAAAAAAGTTTTAAGCCGCAAAAATGATTTATCCTTTCCAGCCCCAACTGAAACCAGATCATGAATATTCCCGTGCAGAATAAACTGACTAAGAGTTCTGCTGAGATATTTTTTTGCCAATTGTTTTGCCCATTGCGGGTAGTGTTCGATCATCCTGGTTCTTGCTTTTTACATGAGAAATAAGATCCCGGTAACTTACAATATCTGATTTCTACGACGAATCTGCTGAAAAGTTTACTGACCTGTATCATTCAAACAAATCATATCTCCTGATCGCGGATGATAAGTTTAACCGTTTCAAGTTTATTGGGAGTTGCTTTGCTGATGATAAATTTGTGGTTCCCGATCAGAAGTTCCTCATTGACTTTGGGAATTCGCCCGATATGGTTAATGATGTAGCCGGCAATCGTTTCAAAGTCATCTGCCGACTGGCTCAATTTAATCTCGGGAAATTTCAGTTCAAGATCCTCCAGTTCAACACTACCGCTTATGACATAGATATTCTCCGAGATTTTTTTCATGATCTCCTGGTCTGTATCATATTCATCCTGTATATCACCAACCACTTCCTCTATCAGGTCTTCGATAGTCACCATGCCTGCGGTACCACCATATTCATCAATCACGATGGCAACTGAAATATTACTCTGCCTGAACTCAGTGAGCAGATCTTTTGATTTTTTACTGGACGGGATGAGTTTAATCGGCCGGATAATTTCCGGAAGGGATGAAGGGTTATTAAACAGGTCGTATGCAAAAACCACACCGATTATATCATCGATTGTATCCTGATAGACAGGTAATTTGGAAAATCCTGACGTGATAAATGTTTTCTGTACTTCATCGATGGTCGTACTTTTCTCCACAGCTATGATCTCTGTTCTCGGGATCATTGTCTCTTTCACCCGTTTGTTCGAGAGGTCTAAAACATTTTGCAGTAATTCCGAATCTTCTTTGTCAAAATCTTCCCCACCACCTGTATCGGAAAGCTCCTTGAAAATCATCTCCATATCCTGACGTCTGAAAATCTTATCGCTTCTTTCATTTCCGACTTTAAGTAATCTTACAAGGATTCCTGAAGATGAATTGGCAAGCTCAATCAACGGTTTCAAAATCCAGTTAATCAGCCTCATAGGTACAGATACCAGTTTTATCATAAAATCAGCATGGATCCTGTAGATCGCTTTAGGAAGAATTTCTCCGAATATCATGATAATAACTGAAGCGATAATCGTCTGAATAAACAGGATCATAGCTGACGAAGGAAGATTTCCGGTGAAGGCTTCATAATAAACCTGGACAGGATGGATCAAAAATATCGCCATCAACGTTGCATAGAGAACATTGATAATATTATTTCCTACAAGGGTGGTTGTAAGGAAAGTCTCCGGCTTATGGATAAAAAATGAAATGGATCGTGATAAAAATGTACCCTTTCTCGACTCAATTTCAAGTTTCAATTTATTAGCCGAAACAAATGCGATTTCAGAACCTGAAAAAAAACCGCTCAGTAGAATTGTAAAAATGATAATGACTGTTTCCGTCATTCAATAAATCTGTAGTTTAAATATACATGAAGCCAAAGTACACCCTGCAATTTAACTGGAAATCCAGTTAAGAACTAATTAAGGAGTGTTTGGGTTTTTACAGATCTATTTTAGTGATAATCAAGCTTCAGGTCAAAAGGTCTTTTTATGTAATTCCATATGAACACCAGTACCGAGAGTTTTATGAACCGTGTATCTCGAGTATGAATCGGGTATTCCGATATTCTTTAAAAACTTAATAATATCTTCCTCTGAGTATTCTTTTTCAGCCATCTTCCTGACAAGGCTCACGATTGATTCCTGTAATGGCTGCGGTTTTTCCGGTTTTATATCATCCGTTGCAGATTTTTCAAAAGAAGCCTGTTGCAATTTTTTTTCCAATGCCCTGACTGTTGCCAGCATCTCAATCATTACAGAGTCCTTAGCAATACCTGTTTCAGATTCGGAAGCTTTCTTCGTTGGTTTTTCAGGTTTTATAGTATTCTCCTCCAATTCATTTATGCTGCCTTCAAATCTGCTCCAGAAAATATCAAATGTATCTTCAAGCACTTCCTGGGCCACGGCCTTGTTTCCTCTCACTTCATTGATTGAATACAATAATTTTCGCATTCCTTCTCTTGATGTATTGACCAATGGAAAACGCTGCAATGGCCGGCAAATATCTTCTTCATCCAGGTTTAGCAACAGTCCTGAAATCCGTTCATCCGGCAGCAGATTTGACATTATGCCAGCTTCAAACAGTATCCCGTGATCATCATGATTTTCGGGTGTGAGACATAGAATACCGAAACAACTTTCTTCCGAATCCTCATCGAGGGTTATTAACGATTTACTGCTCTGTTCTCCTATATTCATTAATATAGGATCTGAAGTCTGGATCACTCTTAATAGCCAATCTTGCAGCAATTCCGCAAGTCCACGACCGGACTTACCCGTCCAACCAATAATTATTTTCATCTCAAACTTTGATTTAACCTAATTGTAGAACAATATCTCCCGTACTATCGCTACCGGTTCATGCAAGGTACAGCTCTTACCTATACCCGAATTCAGGCAGAACGACAGAGGCCGGTCGATGATATAATTCTATTATTTTGAAATAACCTGCGGCTTTTATATACCCCTATATTTATTCAGCCGCCGAAGGCCATTAATTCATATGTATTAAAATCAGGCAACCTTACCTGTGCTTGATACTCCTAAACATTTGGAAGTAAACCAATTATCTTAAAAACTTCCACATTAAAGCGTCTTTAGGAGATTAAATCTCTCTAATTGCAACCTTAATTATCATTCAGGCAAGCGGGGAGGTATTATTTCCCCCTGAACTCAGGTTTTCGTTTATCGAGAAATGCAGCGGTTCCCTCACGGAAATCCACGGTATTGCAAAGTTTACCAAAAAATTCTGCTTCTTTCTCAAATCCATT
>SLKH01000379.1 GCA_007134665.1 Balneolaceae bacterium | reverse complement strand
GAGCGGATGTGAAGCTGAACAGGAGTGGGATTATGTGATATGGACTGCTGATCAAAACGCAAATGATGTCTATATTCTCAGTCCGGATGGTGAAGTACTCGAAATAATTGACCGGGAAACAATTGGAAATGCTGAACGGCCCCATATGCTCTGGGGAATTCCTCCCGACCCTTATATTTACAGCGCTAATTCCGTCTCAGGAACAATCACCGTGCTGGATTCACGGGATAATAGTGTAGCTGCGGTAATTGAAAATGTCGGTAAGCTTCCACATGCCGCACAACCGGTTCCCAACCGGCCTGATCACATCTATGTTTCCAATATCGGCCCTCAGGATATTGATGAAGAAGGAAATCCTGATTTGGGAGAAACGATTGCCGAAATTATCCGGTCGGATGGTGATGATGGCCCTGTCTGGGAACTGACTCGCTTTCTCGATCTGAAAGCTGACCCTGCTCTTGCTGATGATGACATGTTCCCCAGCCGAAGGCCTGTCTGTGCCGGTTTTACCCCGGAAGGGGATGCTATGCTGGTAACCCTGTTTAACGGTGGTCTTGCGGTTGTTGACCTTGATGAGTGGAGCGTACGGCAAGCCTGGGGCCGGGATGAAATTGCAGAGCATGGATGTGGATTTGCAGAATCACCCGACAGACAGGAGTTGTATGTGACGGCTGGAGGAATGCACTCCTCCTGGATGTACGTATTTGATTTCTCCGGTGATGAACCGGAACTGGTTGTATCTCATAATTTGTCGGATTCAGGACAGGATGCCCACGGCGTTTGGGTTGATACAGACAGGGAAGAACTCTGGGTGATCCATCGTGTGAGTGACAATGCGACGATTCATCCGCTGAATACAATCAGAAATGAAGGCCATGATTATGAAATCATGGATTTTGTTGGACGAACTCCGGACCTGATTACGATGCCGGAAGACAATTCAAAGGCATTTGTCACCCTGCGCGGGCCCAATCCGGCACCTACGATCCCGCACGATATTGTGGGCGAAAGGCCTGGTATTTCAATCATCGATGTTGCCTCACGTGAATTGCTGGATGTTATTTACCTGGGTGACCCTGAAATGGGGGATATGCACGGGATTTTTATTCCCAGGGGTAATTAAAAAAACATTGCGGCTTTTCTATGCTCAATGTATATGAATTTATGAGAGATCTGCCGGCCAATAAGCGGCTCATCGTAAACGATTTGGTGTTTGCAGATTATAAGTGTCCGCTAAGTGAAACCCGCTACGACATGTGGTCACATCACAACTACTTCGTCTTCGTGATCAAGGGTAAGAAGAAATGGTCATCACAGAGTACGGAAATACTTGCCCATGCAGGAGATTGCATTTTTATCAGAAAAGGAGCTCACTCGATTTACCAATATTTCGACGATGAGTTTTGTTCATTATTTATGTTTGTTCCGGATGATTTCATCAGGGACACCCTCATCAATAACCAGGTAGAACTGGACGATATGGGTCACGAATTGGTCACTTCACCAATCCTTCGTGTGGATGTCAATGAGATGATAAAATCCTATTTCTATTCATTTCTATCATATATCTCAAATTCCGGAAAGACAGAAAAAAAACTGGCTGAGCTTAAATTCAGGGAATTAATCATTCTGGTGGCATCCGGCGCTGACAATAAAAGTATCACCGGATACTTTCATCATTTATGCAATTCCAATCGTCCTTCATTGCTTTCCGTTATGGAGTCCAGTTATACCTACCCGATGGGGCTCGACGAATTCGCCAGGTTGAGTGGACGCAGCTTGTCAGCATTCAAACGGGACTTCAAAAAAACATTCAAAACCACACCGGGAAGGTGGCTGACGAACAAGCGCCTTGATCATGGTAAATATCTGCTCGAACAAACAAACATGTCTGTAACAGAGGTTGTACTCGATTGCGGATTCAGAAATCTGTCTCATTTTAGCCGTGCATTTAAAAAACAATTTGGTATTACACCTATGGAGTTCAGAAAAGCTTTTAAGTAAAATCTTTGAACTTCTAAGCAAAGCACGATTGGTAAGTATGGTATAGGTTATGGTTGAACCTGCAGGAGTCCAGTTGGGACCGGCAGTGTTCAAAAAGCGAATTTTTCACGACCCCGATGGTTTCAGGGGACGATGAAAGATCTTTATATAAACCAAAAGCACAGAAAGGTGACCGTCATGTTTATAGCCATCGAACACAAAATCCACAATCCACAAAAATTTCAGGAATGTGCTGAAAACGTATTTCCATTACCGGATGATCTCCATGTACACCATTTCTTCCCCTCGCAAGACATGAGCCGTGCAGTCTGCCTGTACGAAGCCCCATCTATTGACAGGCTGAGTAACTATCTGGATGAAAAACTGAATCCGGCCAGCACACAGCAGTACTTTCCGGTTCTAACGGAACATGCAATCGGCCTCCCGGAAGGCATTAAGGCATGACTATGAAGTTCAAGGTGAAAAACTTTATCCGAAGCTCCCCTCCATATGGGTGGTCCGAAACTTCGGACCGACATAGGGAGGGACGGGGGTGGGTCAGGAAGGCCGGATACTTTAATCAGGCACGTATTTAATAATATCCATTTTTTTGACAGCCTCGGAATAAAACCACTAAAAATTAACCTGAACAATACCATGACTGCAAAAT
>SLKH01000357.1 GCA_007134665.1 Balneolaceae bacterium | reverse complement strand
GTATCAACATTTTTATAGTCGATATATACAAATCCGGCTTTTGTAAACCGGCACTCTTTGGTTTTCAGATGTCCTTTTTTCGGATGTGATGGGTTTTTAATCATAATATAATGTTCCTTTTAGTCTTCCGATTCCTCTGATTCTTCTTCAACATCATCGATAACTGATGGAAGCTCACCTTTCTTCTTCAATTCATAATGCTTCAACATCTTGGAATCATACTTCAAAGTTAAATATCGCATGATTTCATCACTGATTCGCATATTCCGTTCGATGACCTCAATCGCTGAGGCAGGGGCTTCAAAGTAGAGATTTACAAAATAGCCATTTCTTTTTCCATCCATTTCATAGGCAAGCTTTCGCACTCCCCATTCATCGATTTCAACAACTTCACCGTCGTTATCATCGATAAGCTTATTGACTTTATCGACTGCTTCTTTAAACTGGTCTTCTTCCAGGACCGGATTAATAATATAGGTTAACTCGTAAAAATATTTTTTCATAGTTGATTTCTTTGGGTGTTTCTTTCGTGAAACAGTCACCGGTCAATGTTTGGGCTACAGAAAATTAGCAGCAGATATCGCCGGCAACAGAGTTTTGCAAATTAGGGAAATTCTGAATGTAAAGCAATGCAGCCAATCCTGTTTCAGGCTGTACATTAAACAGAGTCCGACATTCATCAGGGAGAAAGCAATGAAGCAGAACCGGATAACGGGTAATAGGAAGTAAGCAATTCAATCAGGCTTCCCCCCGGCAATACTGGTTCAATCCCATAGAAAACTGTCAATACACACAAAACCACAAGTGCATATTTGAAGATAGCCCCTGGCTGGATAAGATCATACTCCTTATGAGCTTCACGGAAATAGAGGTGTACCATTACCCTCAGATAGTAATATACACTTGCTGCACTTGCAAGCACACCAATCACTGCCAGTGATATCATTCCGGCATTAATAGCCGCTGCGAACACATAATATTTCCCTAAAAATCCGACAAATGGCGGAATTCCTGCAAGCGAAAAGAGAAAAACCGATAGAAGCACACCCATCACAGGCTGTTTGTATCCAAGCCCGGAGTAGTTATTGACATCTGTAAAATCGAGGGCATGATTTTTCTCATAATATGCTATGACACCGAATGCACCGATATTCATCACTGTATACGCAAACAGGTAGTAAAGTACTCCTGTATATCCGGCTGCAGTACCTGCTGCAAGGCCTACAAGAAGATATCCTGCATGTGCAATACTGGAATAGGCAAGCATCCGCTTTACATTATCCTGAACCAGGGCAATGAGGTTGCCCAAAATCATCGTAATGATGGCAATAACTGCCAATGCCTGCGTCCACCCTGCCCCTTCAATTTCAGGCAGCATCCGTGAGAGAACCAGGATAAATGCTACAAAGGTGGCAGCTTTTGAAGCGGTGGCAAAATAAGCAGTCAGAGTTGTCGGAGTTCCCTGGTACACATCGGGAGTCCACATATGGAAGGGAACTGCCGATATCTTGAAGAAAAAACCAACAAATAGTAATGCGACCCCGGCGAGGAATAACATACTTCCGTCAGCCGCCGCTGCAATTTCCGCATAATTTACGGTTCCTGTCGCTCCATATAAAAGTGCAATCCCATATAGGATAAATCCTGTCGAGAATGCACCCAAAAGAAAATACTTGAGGGCAGACTCCGCTCCTGTTTTCTCTTCCTTGATAAGGCCTGCCAAAACATACAGGCATATCGACATCGTCTCAAGACCGACAAAAAGCATAATCAGGTTATTAGAAACAGCAAGCCCGACCATACCTGTTGTTGCAAAAAGTATCATCGCATACACTTCACCATAGTGATGATCTATCGCGTCAAGATAATCACGCGATATAAGTACACAGAAGAGAGTGGCTATGATTACGAGAAAAGTCCCAAAGGCAGCAGTGCCTCCAAATGCAATCATGTCATAAAATGAAGTTCCTACCGGGCTAAACAGGTCTCTTACAGAAAACAGCAATGCGGCAATAAGGGAAACAACAGTAACATAAAAAATTGTGTTAATTTTCACCCGGCTCACGGATAAAAGTAATACAGCCAGTCCGGCTATAGCCACAATAGTTCCGGGTATAAACGTATTTAGATCGTGCAGGTAGTCCATTTTAATTTTTCTTGTAGATCTCTTCGATCGCCTCAGCCAGTTTAATATCTTTTTCTGTTACCTTATCACCTGCATCATGTGTGCAAAGTGATATTTCTACATTGTTGTATACATTAAAAAGCTCCGGATGATGCCCCTGTTCTTCTGCTGCAAAAGCAATCCGTGTAAGAAAAGCGATTGCATCAGGGAAACCGTTAAACTTTAATTGGCGATGAATCTTGTCATCCTTGAATGTCCAGTCTTTCAGTGAATCCGAAAGTATCTGATCTATCTTGTCGTTACTTAGTGGTTTCATTGTGGATCTTCGTTTATATGAACAAATTCAACTTCCAGTTCACCCGTAAAGCCATCGATATTATAAAACCTTGCTGCCCACTCCGGATGATCAGTCTTCTGTGCATCTTCAAGGACTGCAATACTTTTCGTCTCGGTTACTTCAATAAAATTATTCACCCACGATTCAGAATAGCGGGTAAAATCTTCAGACCGGATTCCAATCCAGACCATAAAGAGTACAAGTGGGATCAGCAGCCCGATCTCACGATAATTCAAATCTTCAATCTCATTATTTTCTTCATTGGTAATCGGCCCAAACATAACCCTTTGATACATCCAGAGCATGTAAACAGCTGCCAGTATCACTCCAAGTGCTCCGAGAACTGCATATATATGGTTGTTGTACAGGTCGGAGAAGAAAGCACCGTTTAGAATCAGGAATTCACCGATAAATCCATTTAAACCCGGCAGGCCAATGGATGCGAGTGTCGTTATCATAAACATAACTGCAAACACCGGGATCACTTTCGCAATGCCGCCAAAATCCTTGATCATTCGGGTATGCCGTCTGTCATATAACATCCCGACGATAAGGAAAAGGGCTCCGGTTGAAAGGCCGTGGTTAATCATTTGAATAACTGCACCCTGAACAGCAACCGTATTCAAAGCAAAAATACCGAGCACCACAAAACCGAGGTGACTTACAGATGAATACGCAACAAGTTTTTTGACATCTTTCTGGACCATTGCAACCAGTGCCCCATAAATAATTCCAATTACAGCAAGAATGGCGAACCAGGGGGCAAACTCCATAAATGCATTAGGAAATACCGGCATACAAACCCGGACGAGTCCGTAGGTTCCCATCTTAAGCATGATAGCTGCAAGTACAACCGACCCTGCTGTCGGTGCTTCTGTGTGAGCATAGGGAAGCCAGGTATGAAATGGAAATAGTGGTACTTTGATACAGAATGCAAGTGCAAAAGCCAGAAACATATATGTTTGCTCAACGAGTCCAATCTGATATTCCGGGCTTGAGATAAACCTCCAGTCGGCAGTGAATGCAAATTCTGAATGGGCTTCACCGGCGTGATATCCGAGGTAAATCAGTGCCACCAGCATAATAAGTGACCCGACAAGCGTATAAATAAAGAATTTAATTGTTGCCTGGATTCGCTCGGCACCGCCCCAGATCCCGATAAGGAAATACATCGGTATCAGTGATAACTCAAAAAATACATAGAATACAATCAGGTCAAGTGAGGCAAACACCCCGAGTGAGGCTGTTTGCAGTAACAGCAGCATTGAGTAATAACCTTTCAGATGCTTCGTGACAGAGTTCCAGGAGGAGAGTATGACAATCGGGCCAAACAGAGTCGTAAGCATAAATAAAAGCAGACTCAGGCCATCAAGGCCAACAAGATACTTGATATCGAATCCCGGAAGGATGGTTGCACCCTCGGTTATATATTGCGGAATATGCGAATTGGCAATATCAAAATTAAAGACCAGTGGAAGTGAGATAAAAAAGGTAACAGTTGTTGCAATCAGGCTAATCTGTTTTACAGCCTGGTCTTTCCTTGCCAGCAGTACAGCCACAATAGCAATGAGTGGCAGATAAATTGTCAGGTTTAATAGTAGTTCCATTTCTAAAAATTCGTTAAATCAATCCGCATGATCTTCATAACCGGGTAATCCCGTATAATTTTTTTTTCGATTCAATCAGAAAACAATTATCGAAAGTACGAGTATCACTCCAATGACGAGGTAGAGTGCATAGCTGGATACAACACCGCTTTGTATATAGCGGAAAAGACTTCCAAAGAGCCTGACGGTTCCGGCAACTCCGTTTACAAACCCATCAACTACTTTCATGTCGAAAACAGCCAATACCCGTTCCGAAAATTTTACTGTTGGGTTTACAACTACTCCTTCATAAAGTTCATCAAGCCGGTATTTCTCTTCCCAGACTTCGTAAAGCCCGCCGAACCTGTCTGCAATCTTCGCATCCGACTCTTCCTGCTGGCCATCAGCATACATCTTATATGCAAGGTAGACTGCAGCCGCTGCAATAGCTACCGCGAGTGCCATGAGCACCCATTCGAGGGCTTTACCCATTACGATCGGGTAATCTGCAGCGATTGAATCGAGCCAGGGATGCAGCAGGTTGACATTTGCAGTCTGTCCTGTAAATGTCTCAATGATAAAATTGGGTACCCCGAGAAAGCCACCAAATATAGAAGCAATTGCCAGTACCCATAATGGAATCGTCATTGTTGACGGACTTTCGTGTAAAAACTTTTCTGCACCGACAGCTGATTTAATTTTTTCAGGTAGCTTGAATGAACCATGGAAGGTAGAGAAAGTTAACCTGAACATATAGAATGCTGTCAGGAATGCTGTCACAATTCCAACTCCCCAAAGTATGAAATACATCGCACCTGCATACTCACCAAGCCCGGCACTGAATGCATGCATCAAAATCTCATCTTTTGAGAAAAATCCGGCAAGAGGCGGAATCCCTGCAATTGCTATGGTAGCGATCAGAAATGTCTTATAAGTAGACGGCATATATTCTTTTAACCCACCCATGAACCGCATATCCTGCGGGTCAAAATGAACGTCTTTACCCTCGTCATGCAATCCGTGTTCTACATGCTCCATAGCATGAATGACCGACCCGGAACCGAGAAAGAGACATGCCTTAAAGAAAGCATGGGTAACAACATGAAACATGGCAGCGGTAAATCCGCCAGCACCAAGAGCAAGGAACATATATCCCAATTGCGAAACCGTGGAGTATGCCAGCACACGTTTAATATCATTTTGAGTAAGTGCAATCGTAGCTGCCACGATGGCTGTCAGCCCCCCGATTACAGCAATGATTAGCATTACTTCCGGTGACAGTACAAACATTTCTGACATTCGGGTAATCAGGTAGATACCGGAAGTTACCATTGTAGCTGCGTGAATCAGTGCAGAAACAGAAGTCGGCCCTGCCATCGCATCAGGTAACCATACAAAAAGCGGAATTTGCGCACTTTTACCGGTTGCACCGATAAACATCAGCAAGCCGATCCAAAAAATATAGTCGCTGCTAAAAGCTTCAAGATTACCCAGGATCACATCAAAATCGAGGCTCCCCACTGTCTGGAAAACCATGAACATTGCTACCAGGAATGCAAAATCCCCAACCCTGTTGTAAATAAATGCTTTCTTTGCAGCATCGGATTTGGCCATATCGGTGTACCAGTAACCGATAAGCAAATAAGAGCAGAGCCCCACACCTTCCCAGCCAAGGAACAACAACAGCAGGTTGTTGCCAAGCACCAGGTTCAGCATAGCAAAAATAAAGAGGTTCAGATAGGCAAAGAATTTCCAGTATCCCGGATCATGCGCCATATACCCCATAGAATACAAGTGTATAAAGGCCCCGACACCGGTAACCACAAGCGCCATTACCAGTGAAAGCTGATCAATTCTGTATGCGATATCGACTGTTAATGTACCGACATCGATCCAGGTAAAAAGTGTAACGACTATTGCAGATGCATCTGCGGAGTGGGTAAAAAAGAGGTAACCGGATATTAGAAATGGAACAAATACGGCAATATTAGAAAGAACCCCGATCAGGGTTTTTCGCTTACGGTACTCATCCGAAGCAAGCCCCAGTATTCCATTGATTAAAAATCCGGCCAATGGAAGTCCGATAATCAAGCAAATTAGCGCTGTGGGTAAATCCATCCAGTTGGTTAATTAGGTTTGGCACAAACGAAAATTTGGCTAAAAAGGTAGCCAAAAAATCAGAGACGGCAAAGATACAAAAAAGTAATTCAACATAAACTGAAAAGAGCATGATTTCCGGTTGAATGATAAGTTTTTTGAAAAAAGTCAGTTATGGTAGCGCATCCATAAAATTATTTTTGGAAAGTAATGCATATGGTTTATTATCTTTGGCGTTCTGAAAAATGGCTGACGCTCAAAAAAAAGTTTTTCTGTACAGAACTGCCTTTTTTTTTAAGTTTGATGAGGTTTTTAAGGAAAAATTAGAATCTATACTAACCCTTCATTTTTTTTGAATGAAGAAGCTGTCTATACTAAATCTCTTTTTATCATTTATCGCTTTGATGACTTTCTGGCTGATCATGAGTGGGATCTATCAGCCGATGCAGATTGCACAGGGTGTCGTCAGTGTTGTGATTGTAATCGCCATCAATCACAGGCTTAAGCAGCATAAATTTTTTGATGATGAAATGGATGACCTGAGCCAGTTACGATTCCATTACACACCTTTCTATTTAATCTGGCTGGTTTTTGAAATTATTAAAGCGGGATTGCATGTAGCCAATATCATCATTAATCCTAACAAGACAATCGAAACTTATATCCTGAAATTCAGGGTTGATCTTCCAAGTGCTCATGCCAAAATGATTCTTGGCAACTCAATTACCCTGACTCCGGGTACCTTGACAATCGATATCACCGGAAATCATTTTACTGTGCACGCCCTGACTCCCAAGGCATTTGAGGGGATTACCAGTGATAAAATGCCCAAAAAAGTGCTGAAGCTTTTTTCAACAGAAGACCGGCCGGTGATCAGTGATGTCCGGATTCTCAGTAGATCTGATCAAATAGGTGAACAATGACTGAATTTTTTCTATACAGTACTGTAATTCTGGCCATAATTATTGCGGTACCACTGGTCCGTGTAGTTCAGGGCCCTACGGTCTATGACAGATTGATGGGAACCAATGCAATCGCAGCCAAGACAATTGTTCTGATTTGCCTGATCGGATATATCTTTGACCGGATTGATATGTTTATCGACATCACACTTGCTTATGCCATACTTGGATTTATCGGAATCATGGCTATCGCAAAATTTGTAAGCTCTAAACGAATAGACGATCAATAATGGAAATTCAAAATGTATTCAGCATTATTCTGATCGTCTCCGGAATCTTTTTCATGCTTGTCGGGAGTATCGGTGTTATCCGCCTGCCGGACTTCTATTCCAGGACTCATGCTGTCAGTAAATCGGATACACTTGGAATTACTCTGGTGATACTCGGCCTGATTATCTACGAAGGACTGACCATGAATAGTGTAAAACTCACATTCATTGTTCTGTTTATCGCCCTCTCCAATCCAATCGGCACCCATGCACTTGCAAGAGCGGCATATAAACGACAGTTAAAACCGAACTTGAAAGATGACAACCAGCAAACGGAGAGTGATCAATGATTTGGGAAGTTGAATTAATTCTGTACATGTTTGTAATTGTTGCCGCAATTGTAGCACTTGAGGTCAAGGATTTACTGACGGCGGTTGTATCACTTACCATCTTCAGTTTCACAATGGCCCTGTTGTTTGTCGCGATGGGCGGAATTGACGTTGGCTTTACTGAAGCTGTTGTCGGGGCCGGTGTTACAGGAATATTATTTATCGTTGCACTCTATCAAACAACCATACGGACAAACGATTGAAATACTTAAAGATATTCATATTGGTCGCTTTTGCCGGGTTACTGATTTACGGTTCACTGGATCTCCCATACCGGGGCGATGCTGATAATCTCATGCACAGCCAGCGGAGTATTACCGATACAGTGGTTGCCGGTAACTATTTTATCCAGGAGGCATATAATGATGCCAACACTCCAAATATGGTGACTGTGGTACTTGGAGATTACAGAAGCATTGATACACTTGGCGAGCAGGTGGTAGTCTTCACCGCCGGCTTGATATGCCTGCTAATTCTCAGGAGGTATCGCCCGATATGAGAACACAATTTGAAAGTCCGATTGTATTATTGGGATCCCGGTTATTGAGCCCTTATATCATGCTATTCGGTATTTATGTGATATTTCACGGCCATTATAGTCCCGGTGGCGGCTTTCAGGGTGGTGCCCTTCTTGCATCTTCAGTCATTCTCATACGTCTGTCAGGAGGCCGGATTGTATCAAGGCTCCAGGTCAGGGAATTTTTCACCACCCCTCTTGCAGCGATTGGAGTGATTGTCTATTTCGGAACGGGCATCGTTTCAATCCTATTTGGAAGTTATTTCCTGGACTATGAAGCACTTCCTTTCCCCGGTGGCCTCGATCCTGCAGCACTGAGATATTACGGTATCCTGGTCATCGAAATTGGAATTGGCATTGCTGTAATGGCAATACTTGTAATGATTTATGACCATATGGCGAGAGGTGAAGATTATGTATGATTTTTTACTTGGACACTATTCTTACTGGTTGACTATCATCCTGTTATGCATTGGTTTATATGGGATCATATTCAAAAAAAACCTGGTCAAAAAAACGATAGGCTTAACTATTTTGCAAGCTTCCGTAGTGCTTTATTGGGTATCACTCGGTTCCAAATGGGGCGCAACTGTACCTGTACTTGATCCGGCTTATCCCGCGTCTGATGTTGCTAATTACCTGAACCCCCTGCCACATACACTGATGCTCACAGCTATTGTTGTAGGTGTTGCCACACTCGGTGTTGCATTTGCACTGTTGATAGCAACCTATAATCGCTACAAGACACTCGATGAAGATGAAATCCTGGAGCAGATTCAATGATTGAAACACATCTACCGGCTCTTATTGCCCTTAATTTCCTGGCTTTCGCGGTGATCATACCACTTTTCGGGATATGGAAGAGTGAATTGTGTCAGCCTCTGGCAACACTGGGTGCAGGTATTTCAGCGGGTATGTCGCTTTATGGCTTTCTGTATTATCTGAATGATGTACCACTGAGGTACTTCTTTGGTGCATGGCAGCCACCGGTCGGGATTGAATTTGTTTATGATGGACTGTCTGCATTTATCATCCTTGTGATTAATGCAATCGCCTTTTTTGTATTAATTCATTCAAAACCGATTGCTGTACGGGAATTCCCAAATAAACTGATGGCATATTACAGTGTTACAATGCTGCTTATGCTCGGATTTAACGGGATGGTTTTAACCGGTGACCTGTTTAACCTGTTTGTATTTCTTGAAATTGCCTCACTGTCGACCTATGCTCTGATCGCAATCGGGGAAAAAGCTGCACCATTTTCCGCATTCCGCTACCTGATCATAGGGACTACCGGAGGAACGCTTTACCTGCTGGGTGTTGGATTCCTTTATACGATTACCGGAACACTCAACATCATTGATATGACAGCCATGATGCCGGAGTTCGCCGGAAACAGCTCCGTTATTACAGCAGTGATTCTTATGGTAGTTGGTATCGGAGTCAAATGTGCCATGTTCCCGATGCACGGATGGCTGCCCGACTCCTATACATTTGCCGCCTCTTCATCATCGGCTCTGATAGCCCCGATTGGTACCAAAGTAGCTGTCTATGTATTAATCCGGGTGATGTTGTACCTGTTTGGCATTGAACTGCTCGATCTTGTTATACCGATCTCTTATGTCGTTGGGTTACTGGCAGCAATCGGGATTCTGTACGGATCGATTATGGCAATCGCCCAGGATGAGATGAAGCGTATGCTGGCCTATTCAAGTATCTCTCAAATCGGTTATATCATTATGGGGATAAGCCTGGCAAATCCATATGGTTTTATCGGTGCCCTCCTGCACATATTAAATCACGCTGTAATGAAAGCGTGTCTTTTTATGGTTTCTGCAAACCTGAGAATGAAGGAGGGCCACTCAGACATCAGCAAGTTTGATCATACCTACAGAAAGAAATACCCCTGGACGATGCTGTCATTCTCGGTTGCGGCAATATCAATGGTTGGGCTTCCGCCACTTGCCGGATTTTTCAGCAAGTGGTACCTGGCACTTGGAACTATTGAGGCCAACAACTGGCTGTTTCTTTCTGTGATTTTGATCAGTTCCCTGCTTAATGCCGTGTACTTTTTCAGGATCCTTGAAAAAGTTTATATGAAAAATCCGGATGCAGATGAACAGGTACCGGATGAAGGATTAGTCAGCGATGAAGTGAAACCGTCGATGCTGTACCCGATGTCTATATTTGCAGCCGGGCTGTTTCTGATTGGGATTTTTAACGTTGCGATTGTCGCTGTAATTATGAACATGTTCCCCGCTGGATTGTAATCAAATAGAAAACAATAGATGGAACTTACGTTAGTACCAATGTATGCTGTTTTGGTGTCGCTTCTTGCGGTGCCCCTGATTT